>DATMYU010000099.1:0-27367 GCA_035560775.1 Desulfosporosinus sp. | reverse complement strand
GCGGCCGCCTAGTTGCACTTATACCATCCGAATTATACCACCCAAAACTTATTATACTTTCTGTAAAGGTAAAAAAAAAGGGCTGGATTTCTCCAGCCCATTTTTACCATCAGCCAATGCGACGATCGCGAATCCGCGCCGCTTTACCTGAAAGTCCACGTATATAGTAAAGCTTAGCCCGGCGTACCACACCCCGTCGAGACACCTCAATCTTATCTAAACGAGGTGAATGCAGAGGAAAAGTACGTTCAACCCCAACACCAGCAAAGACACGACGAACGGTAAAGGTCTCTCTGATGCCGCCACCTCTCATTGCGATGACAAGCCCTTCAAAAAGCTGAATACGTTCACGAGTTCCCTCAACAATGCGCACATGTACACGTACTGTATCACCTGGACGGAAGTTAGGAAGATCCTTTTTCATTTGTTCTTCTTCAATCATGCGAATATAATCCATTATAAATTCCCCCCTTCCCTGCCTAGATGTTCATACACTGATTTTCAGCGAGCGGACCATCCCTTATAAGACTTATTTATTTTATCATAACCTATTTAGTTATGCAACAGTTTCAATCTAAACACATGTCCTAAACGTTTTTACCGTCAAAACTCTTTTCCCCTACACCTTAGTGTCCACGTAGGCGGTCCAAAATAATTGCCACTGCCGAACGTACCGATAAATGATTGTAATCCGTCGGTCCATAGATAGGCTCAAGAATACGATCCATATTTTCAACATCTTCCTTGAGCAGTCCCCAACCCGTACCAAACAGTAATAAAATTGGCTCTTTCTTAGTTTCTATATCCTCACGGAGCTGTGCATAAGTGACTGTATTGGCGTATTTTCGAGCATCTGTTGCCACTTTAACGGGAACCACACCTTGTTCTGCTTCAATCTCTGCATAAACTTCTGCCAAATTCTCGGCAATTTTCACACGCGCAAACGCTTCTTGACGGTCCGGATTATATTCTGCTCCATAACCCTCTTGCCAAAACCCCATAATCCGGCCGGCCAACTTACGCTGTGCTTCGGCGGGATGGACGACGTAATATCGTTTTACGCCATAAGTTGTTGAACAACGTGCAATGTCATGAAGATCTAGGTTTGTGATCGAAGTCGCAACCGTTTCCATATTTTTATTGTAAACAGGGGCATGGATCAAAGCCAAATAAATGTCTGCCATGGAGATGATTCCTCCTTCAACTAAACTTATAAATTTCATCAAAGCCCAGAAGTGCACATCCACTCGAACAATCGTGCCTCGAACTTCGCGCCTCTATTTTAGGACCGTCGCCTCCGTTTAGGCTTCGGACAGAGTTGTTCCCATTTCGCTCTCCATAGCGCAATATTCGGGTGTTCAAGCACAAGTTCTTCCAAAAGTGGATAATCATCCGCCTCGAAAGAAACTGTTTCAATTAAGTCTGGACGTCGTATAAATGTGCGCCTTAGCGACTCTTTTCTCCTCCACCGCTTAATCATAGCATGATGTCCTGATAACAAAATATCGGGAACCTGTCGTCCCTCGAAATCAGACGGACGAGTAAACTGCGGATACTCCAAGAGCGAAATGCTATGCGAATCCTCCTCGGGGGAAGCATGCGCTCCTAGAACGCCAGGAATAAGCCGTGCCACCGCATCAATCATGACCATAGCGGCCAGTTCCCCGCCTGTCAATACATAGTCCCCTAGGGAGACCTCTTCATCGGCCAACTCGCGAATCCGCTCGTCAAATCCCTCGTAATGCCCACATATAAAAACAAGGTCTTCTTCTTCAGACCATTCTTTAGCCTTCTTTTGGCAAAAGACCTGCCCTTGGGGAGACAGTAATATAACCCTCCTTTTTCCAGTTAGGTGAGGCAAATCCCGAATAGCTGCGAAGATCGGTTCGGGTTTTAAGAGCATGCCTGCTCCCCCACCATAGGGAACATCGTCAACATTTTTGTGTTTGCTGGTCGCATAATCACGAAAGTTCACGAGCCGAATTTGAACCAAGCTAGCCTCTTGAGCACGTTTTAGAATGCTTTCTTGCAAAGGCGCAAACATTTCTGGAAATAGCGTTAAGACAGTAAATTGCATCATCCGTTGTTTAACCCTCCAACAACCCTAGGGCTTGTTTGATTTTCGAACCATGAACTATTGAACCATTATCGATGGCTATTAGCCATCGATTAGACCTGGAGGAAGTATGACATCCATGCGTCGACCGGGAACATCGACCTGCTGGACAACACTTTTGAGAGCCGGTATACATATCTCTCCTTTGGTTCCCCTAACCAGGTAAACATCATTTGCCCCAGTTTCCAGCACTTGCTCCAAGGTACCTAGCAAGACATCTTCCTCATAGACTTGCATCCCTTCAAGCTCGAAGTAGTACCACCCCTCTTTGAGAGGAGGAACTTCTGAACGATCAATCCGCACTTCCCAGCCTCGGTACTTTTCCGCCTGATCTATGTTATCAATCCCCTCGACGATGAGAAAGACCAACCCCATCTGTACGCGAGCTGAAATAATCTTAAAGTGTTGATTGATCTCTCCACGCCACAAGATGATCTCCTGCAGTTTTAGAAAGCGCTCAGGGTCAGATGTTAACGGATAAATTTTCATTTCTCCTCCCAACCCATGTGGACGCAACACTTCTCCGATCAACACTTCATCCATACTCTTTCGCCCCTTTCAAGCCAGATATTGGAAGACGTTGAGAAAGGCACAAAGCCCTTCTCAACGTCATTGATCAATGTCCATATGAACACGACGGCCATCTTTGACGGCAGCCGCTTTAACCAGCGTGCGAATAGCATTCGCGATCTTCCCCTGTTTCCCAATAACCTTCCCCATATCTTCTGGTGCAACGGTCAATTGCAAATGTACGCTCTTGTCCGTTTCAGATTGGATAACGAGAACTCGGTCAGATTGATCGACCAACGCTTTCGCGAGGATTTCTACAAGTTCCTTCACAGGAACCACCCCCCACAACTACACTTAGTTCTTGGACTCGTGGAATTTAGTTAAGATACCAGCCTTGCTCAATAAAGACCTAGCAGTATTGGAAGGTTGAGCGCCTGTTGACAACCATTTCAATGCCTTTTCCTCATCAATATTCAACACTTCAGGACTCTTGGTGGGATCATAATATCCAATTTGTTCAATGTATTTTCCATCACGGGGAGCCTTAGCGTCCGCAATAATCATACGATAGAATGGATTCTTTTTCGCTCCCATGCGACATAAACGGATTTTCGTAGCCATGTTTTTCACCTCCTTAACAGAATATAGTCTAGGCAAGGGGAAATTTCATTCCTAGTTTCTTTCCCTTTTTCCCTTTCTTACCCATTCCTGGTATTCCTAAAGCGCCCGCACCCGGGTTAGCAAATTGCTTCATCATTTTTTGCATTTGTTCAAACTGTTTTAAGAGACGTCCCACCTCTTGAACCGATGTCCCGCTTCCTTTGGCAATGCGCTTTTTGCGGGAATCTTTAATAACAATCGGTTTGCGACGTTCTTCTGTCGTCATCGAACGAATGATGGCTTCAATATGGGCCGTATCTTTTTCGTCAATTTGCACATCTTTTAACTGTTTCCCCACACCAGGTATCATTTCCAAAATCGAGGAAAGCGGGCCCATTTTCTTCATCTGCTGCATCTGTTCCAAGAAATCATCGAGAGTAAATTCCTGTTTACGCAGCTTTTGTTCCATTTCCTTCGTTTTTTTCTCATCGAAGGACTCTTGTGCTCTCTCGATTAGGGTCAGAACATCACCCATGCCTAATATACGGGACGCCATGCGATCAGGATGGAAGAGTTCCAGGGCATCCATCTTTTCTCCCGTCCCGACAAACTTGATAGTACAACCAGTCACCGCTTTGATGGAAAGCGCTGCCCCGCCTCGTGTATCCCCATCCAGTTTGGAGAGGATAACTCCATCGAGTCCCAGATCATTGTGAAATGACTCCGCAACATTTACGGCATCCTGACCTGTCATTGCATCAACAACTAGTAAAATCTCGTGGGGTTTCACAGCGGCTTTGATTCCCTTTAGTTCACCCATCAGTTCTTCGTTGATATGCAACCGGCCAGCCGTATCGATAATGACTAGATCTTGTCCATTCGAATTGGCGTGCTTTATGCTAGCTTTGGCAATTTCTACCGGATCTTCCTGCCCCATAGAAAATACTGGCACGTTCAACTGTTCACCTAAGACCTGCAACTGCTTGATCGCAGCGGGACGGTATATATCACATGCCACCAACAACGGATGTTTGCCTTGTTTTTTCATCATATTAGCTAACTTTGCCGCATGAGTTGTTTTCCCAGCCCCTTGAAGACCAATTAATAGGACCACGGTTGGCGGTTTAGAAGCAATCAGAATCTTACCTGTTGCGCCACCCATGAGCGCAATCATTTCTTCATGAACAATCTTAATAATATGCTGTGCGGGCGAAAGAGATTCTAAGACTTCCTGCCCAATTGAACGTTCCTTAACCTTAGCCACAAAGTCCTTAACAACTTTAAAGTTAACATCTGCCTCCAATAAAGCAACGCGAACCTCGCGCATCGCCTCGTTAACATCCGCTTCCTTTAATTTGCCTTTTCCTTTGAGCCGCTTAAATGTTTCTTGGAGTTTGTCGCTTAGCCCTTGAAACATAGCTGTCCCCGCTTTCGATTTGATCCACTTTCAAGACTCACGTTCAATAAAGTTCAAGTTCTCACGGTTAAGTCAAAGACTCTGATTTCGGGCATCTGACCTCTATATCCTTAGACAGCCGAGACAATGACATAAACATCATCAATCATAGTGTGTATCTGTTGATGACGCTCCCATGCTGCCTGAGAGCTAAAATCTTGTTCGTTTAATTTCTCTAGTAAGGCTTGCACTTCCATCAATTTCTCGCGTTCCACCCAGAATCTCTGAAGAAGTCCTAATTTATCTTCATATTCCATGAGGATCCGTTCTGTGCGCTTGAGCAAATCGTGAATAGCCTGACGACTTATGTGTTCCACCTCGGCAATTTCAGCCAAGGAAAGATCCTGTTGATAATGAAGATCCCAGACATTTCTCTGCTTATCTGTAAGCAGTGGTCCATAAAAGTCTGCTAAGAGAGCCATCTTGGCGAGTTTTTCCATGCCAACCCCCTGTAAAGTATTTTTACTTTACAACGAAATTCTAGACTAAATTCTACGGTTTGTCAAGGAGAATAAAGAAAACTTGGCTATCGCCAAGCCGCAGGCGCCGACGGCTGCCTAGTTGCGCTTATACCACCCGAATTATGCTGTCCAGACTTATACTCTCTGTGTAGGTATAAAGAAAACTTGGCTGGCGCCCGAAGACACTGTCTTCGCACGTGTTATCCTTCTTGTTAGCCGCAGGCACCGGCGGCCGCCTAGTTGGGCTTATACCACCCGAATTATGCTGCCCAAAACTTATCTGCCCTGAAATAAGCATTATTTCATTCATCAATGCTGCCGCTTAAGCGGCATGAGGGTCTGTATAGGTATTACTTAACAGCTTAACTCCGTTGAAATTCGCTTCGCTCGAGTTTCAGCTTCTTGACAAACTTTCTTTACATCCATCGTCAAAATTTTCCGTTCCTCCATGAGAAACATACCATCCACCATGACTGTGCGCACGTCCCCAGCATGGGCGGTATAGACCAAGTGAGACGGAATACTAAAACGAGGATAGAAATGGGGTTGATCCATGTCCAATGTTATGAGATCTGCCTTGAAGCCCGGGGCAAGTATCCCGACATCTTCTAATCCGAGCGTTTGAGCTCCACCAAGCGTGGCCATTTTCAACACTTCATAGGCTGGAAGTACTGTTGAACTCACTCGGAGCTTTTGTTGGAATGCGGCTGAACGCATCTCCCCAAAGAGGTCTAGGTTATTATTACTTGAGGCACCGTCTGTACCGAGTCCTACGACAACGCCTTTGGCCTGCAACTCGATAATAGGAGCGGTTCCACTGTTTAATTTCATGTTGCTTTCCGGATTATGGGCGACACAAACGTGCCTGCGAGCCAGGATTTCCATATCTTCCGGTGTTAAGTGTACACAGTGCGCTGCCACAACATGTCCACCGAAAAGCCCAAGCTCATCCAACCACTGCACAGGGGTTCTCCCAAATTGCTCTTGTATGATGTTAATCTCGTCCCTAGTCTCTGCCACGTGAATATGAATTCCCACACCCAGTCGATCCGCTTGGGCTTTAACTTTTTGGAGATACTCCCCAGAGCAAGTATAAGGGGCATGAGGGCCAAACATAACTTTAACTCGACCCTTACCGGCTCCGTGATAACGCTCGACTAAATCGATACTCTCTTGGAAAGCCTGCTCACCATTTGGGCCATTTCCGATCAGCCCTCGGGATAGAACAGCACGTGTGCCGGCCTTGAGTACCGCTTCCGCAACTTGATCCATCGAGGTATACATATCAAGCATCGTGGTCGTTCCGGAGCGAATCATTTCGCAAAGCGCCAAAGCCGTCCCCCAATAAATGTCCTCGTCTGTCAATTTTTCTTCGAAAGGCCATACTTTCTCATTGAGCCAAGGCATGAGCGGCAGGTCATCCGCATAGCTCCTAAGCAGGGTCATGGCTGCGTGAGTATGAGTATTAATTAAGCCGGGCATGACCACATCATTTGGCAAATCTAGAATACGATCCGGCACAAACCCTGACGGAGCAGAGCCCAGCTCCCCTACCGAAAGAATACGATCATCCTCTATAGTAATTTCTCCTTGGGGATAAAACACATCTGGTCCCGTCATGGGCAAAACCATAGCCCGAATTAAGATCTTAGACATACTTTCCATCTCCTCACACCCGTCGTCAAGGGATTATAAAGAAAACTTGGCTGGCGCCCGAAGACACTGTCTTCGCACGTATTAGTCATTCTGTCAGCCACAGGCGTCGGCGGCCGCCTAGTTGCACTTATACCACCTGAATTATGCCACCCGAAACTTATACTTTCTGTATAGGTATAATAAAGCTTGGCTAGCGCTAAGCCTTCAGGCGCCGATGGCGCCTTAATTGCTTATGCTTTCCGACTAGTACACGAGTATGGAACTGCTCTCTCCAAAGTTTAGGATCGCACCATCAATTTAAGAAGGTTAACTGAATAAGGAGCGGTCACAATCCCTTTTTCCGTAATAATTCCAGTAATATATTTCGCCGGGGTGACATCAAACGCCGGATTATAGACATTGACTTCCGCAGGGGCGATTGGCACCCCAAAGCACTCTCGCATTTCCTTAGCTGGCCGTTCTTCTATCGGTATTTCTTGGCCAGTGGCTACTTTTAGATCAATGGTGGAGGTTGGAGCCGCTACATAAAAAGGAATGCCGTGTGCATGCGCTAAAACCGCTACGGAATAAGTCCCGATTTTGTTCGCTGTATCCCCATTTGCCGCAATTCGATCTGCTCCCACAATCACGAGGTCAACCTTACCTTGTTGCATTAAGTATCCGGCCATATTATCTGCAATCAGCGTCACCGGAATCTTATCCCGTAGGAGTTCCAACGTTGTTAGACGGGCCCCCTGCAATAGAGGTCGTGTTTCATCTGCATATACATGAATCGTCTTGCCCGCCTCATGGGCCGCTCTAATCACCCCAAGGGCAGTTCCATACTCCACGGTGGCTAGAGCTCCTGCGTTACAATGGGTCAGAATATTGGCCTTCGCTGGGACGATCTCATTGCCATGCTCCCCAATAAGCCGATTCATTCGACGGTCATCCTCAGCGATACGACCCGCTTCCTCAATTAAAATCTGCCGTACCTCTTCCAAATCTTCGATTTCCCAGCATTCACGTAATCGATCTTCCATGCGCCGAAGCGCCCAAAACAGGTTGACCGCCGTGGGCCTAGTCTCTGCCAGTCTGTCTTGCACCTCTTCCATGTAAGCGGGTAACCCCTCTATCGTCCCCTGATACTCTAGCGATCCTAATGCAAATCCATAAGCCGCTGCTGCCCCAATGGCAGGCGCACCGCGTACTTCCATGTGTTTAATAGCCTCTGCCACATCCTTATAAGACGTTGCATTTCGATATACAGTTTCTACTGGAAGCTTACTCTGATCTAATATCCGCAAAGATTTTCCTAGCCATTCAATCGATTTCATCGTCCCACCGCCTTTCTAAAACTTACCTACTTCACCATTGGCTGAGGCACATAGACAACTTTGACTGGGAGTCCATAACTCAAAGGTCGCTTGAATGAGCTGTGCGACCTTAACACCTAGAAATTTTATGCTCTCCATTACTTCTGCATGGGTTAACGGATGCGATGCAATCCCGGCCGCTTCATTCGTGACCATCCCGATGGAGGCGTAGCACATCCCAAACTCTCGGGCCAGAACGACTTCCGGGACGCTCGTCATTCCGACAAGGTCAGCCCCAAGGCGCTGAAACATCCGAATCTCGGCAGGGGTTTCAAAACGCGGACCTTCTGTACAAACATAACACGCCCCATTCTTAACTGAAAGCCCATTCTGCTCTGAAGCCTGCATTAAAACCTGGCGCAGAGCGGAACAATAGGGCTCTGTCATATCTACATGGAGTACCCCCTGTTTCCCGCCTTCGTAAAATGTCTGCGGACGACTTTTAGTAAAATCAAGAAACTGATCTAGCAGTACTAACTCACCTAAACGAAAATTAGTGGACAAGGAACCAACCGCCGCTGTAGCAAGGATCATACGAACTCCCAGTTCACGAAGCGCCCAAATGTTAGCCCTGTAATTCACAAGATGGGGAGGTGTGGCATGATCACGTCCATGTCGGTTCATGAAAACAATTTCACGATTTGCGAGTTTACCAACAACAGCTTCAACCGGACCAAAGGGAGTTTCTATAGTAATAAAACGTTGTTCCGTCAGCTTAAAGTGCTCAACTCCGGTTCCCCCTATAAGTGCATAGTCTATCAGCATTCTTCCTCCTCGTCAGATCGACCAAAGAGTGCCGCTGCAAAATCCTTGGGAACAAACGGTCTTAAATCTTCCATTGCTTCTCCAATCCCTATCCATTTTACGGGAATTTGGGTTTCTCCTTGGATTCCCAACACAACGCCACCTTTGGCAGTCCCATCCAGCTTGGTTAGGACAATTCCCGTTACTCCGGCTACTTCTTGAAAAAGCTTTGCTTGTTGCAGGGCATTCTGCCCCGTAGTGGCGTCCAGCACGAGTAACACTTCGTGAGGTGCCCCCGGAATTTCACGTTCAATCACCCGCTTAACCTTCCGTAATTCTTCCATTAAGTTCACTTTATTGTGGAGACGACCTGCGGTGTCCACAATAACAACGTCAATATTACGGGACTTTGCAGCTTGTACCGCATCATAGGCGACAGCTGCCGGGTCTGCACCTTCCCGCTGTTTGATCACCTCTACCCCAGATCGCTCTCCCCAAACCTCAAGTTGATCAATAGCTGCAGCTCGAAAGGTATCCCCGGCAGCCATGATAACCCGTTTCCCATCTTTCTTGAACCGATTCGCCAGCTTGCCGATCGTGGTTGTTTTGCCGACCCCGTTAACCCCAACCACGAGTATAATGCTCGGACCTTGCTCTGCGAAGGTGACCGTTTCCTCTTCTCCCAATAACTCCGCAATCAATTCCTGTAGGATCAAAATAAGCTGACTTGGGTCCGATATTTTCCGTTGTTTAACTTCTTTGCGCAAACGTTCAACCAATTCAAAGGATGTAGTAACACCGACATCTGAACGAATCAATACCTCTTCTAATTCCTCATATAACTCTTCATCGATTTTCTTACGACCTGTAAAAACCTGTTCAATTTTTCCCACAAAATTTTCCCGCGTTTTTGTAAGACCTTCTTTAAGCTTTGCGAAAAATCCTGCCACTATTTTAACATCCTCTCATAGCCATAGTCGAGGTTCAAAATCTCAAATTCATGATTCAAATAGGAAATTACGCCGTATATGGTGTATCTAGCTGGTCTAGCTGAACAGATAACAATTTCGAAACTCCGCCTTCCTCCATAGTAATTCCGTACAAAATATCCGCCGCTTCCATAGTACCTTTGCGATGGGAGATGACAACAAACTGAGTGGAATGTGATAAACGATGAATATATTGGGCAAATCTCTGCACATTAGAATCGTCTAGCGAAGCCTCAATCTCATCCAAAATACAGAAGGGACTCGGTTTAACTCGCAGGAGAGCAAACAAGATTGCAATCGCTGTTAAAGCCCGTTCTCCGCCCGACAAAAGGGAAAGAAGCTGTGATTTTTTCCCGGGTGGCTGAGCAATAATCTCCACACCTGTTTCCAATATATTATCTGGATCGACTAAACGAAGCTCTGCATTTCCACCATGGAAGAGATCTTTAAAAACTTCTTGGAAAGCTGCATTCACCGCATTAAAGCTTTCTATAAATCGCTCACTCATAGTCTTGTCCAGTTCGGAAATCAATTGACGCAAGGTCTGATTAGCTTCCACCAAATCGTCCTGCTGAGTTAACATGAACTCCTGCCGTTTGAGCATTATCGGGTACTCTTCAATAGCCGCTTGGTTAATTGGACCTAAGTCCTGAATTTGCTGTTTCAGTTCTTGAACCTTTCGCCATATGACTGTCCTTTCCTCCTCTGTCTGGTAGGACGTCGCCTCTTCCCAAGTTAGAGAAAATTCTTCTGCCAAACGGCTTACCCCAGTTTGCCACTCTGTTTCCCACCGGGCAACGTGAATTTCATTGGCATGAAGGCGTTGTTCAAGCGCATGCGCTCCCTGACGCTTGAACAACACCTCCTGCTCAAGTTCAAGAACACGCGTTGATAAACTCTCCCGCTCCTGCCTGCGTTGCATTAAGGCATATTGCTGCTTTTCTTGGGCAAGTGAGTGTTCCTCCAACTGCAGGTTCAATGCTCCAAGTTCCACTTCGATGGCCTGATGGTTTTTTTGAACATTGACTCGATTCAGTACTTTTTGTTGAAGATTTCCTTCATTTTCTCGAATCTCGGTGCGTTCTTGACTAATTTGCTCCGTACATTGTGCCAATTCTTGCTCCAACTTGGCTAACTGGATTTTCTCCTGCGTCAGTTGTTCACCAAGCAATTCGATCTCACCAGCTGCTGTTTTAGAATCCTGCTCTCGCTGATTGAACTCCTCTCGCAAATCAACGGACGTTTTCTCTGCGATTTTCAAACGTTCTGTAAAGTTTCTTACACGCTGACTCAGTTCGTCCCCTTTGATTTTTTCTTGCTGTTTCCGATGATTCAATTCTAATAAATCGTCGGCCAAGCGCCGAATCTGGTTCAACACATTCTCATGCATTGCTCTGAGCATAACTTGATGTTCTTTATCTTCTCGTTGCTTTATGTCTAAATTAACAATGCTTTCCTGAAGTTCACACTGATGTGCTTCCATCTCTAGACCAATTCGTTCTGCTTCTGCTAATTCTTTATCCAGCTCTATCAATGCGACACTCAACTTTTTGATTTCACGAGAGCGTCCAAGTAAATTACCGCCTCTGCGCTGAACACTCCCACCACTCAAAGATCCTCCCGGATGGACTTGATCCCCCTCCAAAGTCACAATTCGCAGTTTATACCCCGATGTTCGAGCAATCCGGGTCGCTGCATCCATATTTGCGACTACGACAATACGCCCCAATAGAAATTCCATTGCTGGTCGGTAGACTGCATCAAACGATACGAGGTCAACTGCAATCCCAATATACCCACTATCTCTCTCTACCCCCGGACTCACTGAGATCCGATTTCCCTGAATCACATCCAGCGGTAGAAAAGTTACCCGTCCAAATTGATGCTTTTTTAAGAACTCAATCGCGGTTTTAGCCGAGTGTTCATTCTCTGCCACAACATTTTGCAAACTAGCTCCCAGTGCGGTCTCCAAGGCCAGTTCATAATCTTCCTTCACTGTGATCAGGTCTGCAACTGTCCCACAAAGGCCCAGGCAATCCGGTTTTCCTTTTTTCTTGGCGAGCATCACCTCGCGCACTCCACGTTGATATCCTTCTAGAGACTCTTCTAAAGACTTTAAAGCATGCAACCGTGCTCTAGATTGTTCGGCTAAAGTTTTATTTTTTTGCCATTCTCGATTTTGCTCTTGCGTGAGCCCTTTTAGCTTGTCCAACTCTACCCTTAACCTTAACCCTTTTTGTGCCGTGACTTGGGCTTGACCTTCCATCTGAACCAGTTCATTTTCCTGGATTTCACAAGTACCAATCAGAGATTGCCGTTCCTTTTCTTTTTCCCCTTCTACTTGCTCTACATGAAGAATTTGTTGTTCAAGTGAAGCAAGTATTTGACTCGTCCCTGTCAATTCATTCGAACAATTGGCTTGTTCTGACAGAGCTTGAAAAAGGTTAGCCTTGACTTGCTCTATATCCTCAGCTAGGGAATTTTTTCGGACAAGATTCATTTTTTGCTCTTGGTCTGCGACTTTGTGATGTGACTCTTCAACCGTATGCTTTAATAATGCTTGCTTGGCATCAAGGGCATTAATCCGTTCCTGCAAATGTTTGAGTTTAATTTCATCCTCAAGGATCTCGTGAGTCAATCTAGCGATTTGTTCATCGAAATACCCTAAGCGCTCCATACGGAGGCTTCGGTCATGTTTTAAAGTATTGAGAGCTTGCTCTGCCTGAAAAGCCTCTCCCTGCATCCGTTGTATCTCGTCATCTATTATCGTTAGTTCAAGCTTATCGGCAATATTTTGACTTTCTTTAAGCCCTAATATTGCTTGAGCCTCTACTAAACTAAATTGCAGAGTTTCTGAATCCTGCGCAGCAATTGACAACTTTTGCTTCACTTCAGAGATATCTAACACAACCCACTGGATTTCTAGATTTTTTTTCTTAAGCGAGAGAGCAAGACTATGTTCGGCCACTTGGGCTTGGGCAGCCAGAGGAGTTAGTTGTCCCTCGATTTCTCGCACTATATCTTCGATGCGTTGAAGGTTTACTACCGTAGCGTCAAGGCGCTTCAAGGCTTCGCGCTTTCTGTAACGAAACTTAGTAATCTCAGCCGCCTCTTCAATCAGTAATCGACGTTCTTCCGATTTCAGGTTTAAAATTTCCTCAACCCGCCCCTGCCCAATGATCGAAAATCCTTCTTTTCCAGCTCCGGTATCCATAAGCAGTTCCTGAATATCTTTGAGTCGGCAGGGTGCTTTATTAATTAAATATTGCCCTTCTCCGTCACGATAGACCCGCCTTGTAATGGTAACTTCCCGAAAGTCCAACGGGAAAATTCCTATGGCGTTATCAAAAATAAGAGAAACTTCTGCCATGCCGACTGGACGACGCTGTGTAGTCCCGGCAAAAATGACATCTTCCATTTTTACCCCGCGAAGACATTTAGCGCTTTGTTCCCCTAAAACCCAGCGAACTGCATCAGCGACATTGCTTTTTCCACTCCCGTTGGGACCGACAATGACGCTTAATCCCTGCCCTAATTCAAATTTAACACGATCAGCGAACGACTTAAATCCCTGAATATGAATCCCCTTCAAGAAAGCCGGGGCATTCTCGGGTTTAGCCATCGTCGTTCTCCCTCCCCCAGTATTCTAAGACCTGCCTTGCTGCATGTTGTTCCGCTTCTTTCTTGGTTCGACCCATTCCTTCCCCCATTAAATTTCCTTGAAGGAAAACGCCTGCTGTGAAGCACTTGTTGTGATCAGGTCCTTCTTCTGCCAGAATCTGATAGTTGACTTCTTTTTCTTTCCGTTGAGCCTTTTCCTGTAACATGGTTTTATAGTCGCCGTAATTCCCTTCGGCAACTTCGTCAATCGATGGTTTAAGTATCTCCAGAATAACCCGGCGAGCTTCTTGGAATCCGTATTGCAAGTATATTGCTCCAATAACTGCTTCCCAGGCATCTGCCAAAATAGAAGGGCGCTCACGTCCACCAGACACCTGCTCCCCTTTGCCAAGTAATAGCTCTTGCCCCAGCTCAATTTCATGTGCCTTGAGAGCCAAAGTCGTTTCATTAACGACAGCAGCCCGCATCTTTGTCAGCTCGCCTTCCGGCCGATCCGGATAACTTAAATACAAATACTCCGCAATGACAAAATCTAAAATCGCATCACCCAAAAACTCAAGACGCTGATTATTTTCTTTGCCGAACTGCGGATTTTCAAATAAATACGAAGGATGCGTTAAGGCTGTGACAAACAACCGATTCGGAGGAATCTCCAATCCTAATCGCTTTGCCAATTGGAGGCCAGGGTCTTGTTTTAGGGAAGTCAGGACACATTTTTTTCGTCCTGACTTGCCTTCCATCTTCCTAGAATTAGTAGTCATGTTGCGACTCTTTTCGACCATTAATCAAGATCTCCTTACCTTTAGGTAAATTTCTTTAACACAATGGTGGCATTATGCCCACCAAAACCTAATGAATTGGACATTGCCACATTCACGTCTTGTTTTCGCGCTATATTAGGAACATAATCAAGATCACATTCCGGGTCCGGCTCCCCATAATTAATCGTCGGTGGAATCGCTCCCCGTTCAATGCTAATCGCACAAATAATCGCCTCGATAGCTCCCGCGGCCCCCATTAAATGGCCAGTCATTGATTTGGTCGAACTGATTGCCAACTTCGACGCATAACTGCCAAACAACGTTTTAATGGCGGCGGTTTCCGTCGCATCGTTAGGCCCTGTACTGGTTCCGTGCGCATTGATATAGTCAACGTCTTCGACACTTACCCCTGCATCATCTAAGGCAAGTCGCATCGCGCGGGTTGCACCGGCGCCACCAGGTATCGGGGTCGTAATATGATAGGCATCCGATGTGCTTCCATATCCAGCTAATTCGGCATATATGTGGGCACCACGAGCCTCTGCATGTTCCAAGGATTCCAGGACCAAAACTCCTGCTCCTTCGCCCATGACAAAGCCGCTACGCCGTTTATCAAACGGTCGGGAAGCTTGTTCCGGGTTTTCCTTTTCAGTTGACATTGTCTTCGCGGCGCAAAAACCAGCGAAAGCTAAACTTGTAATCGGCGCCTCAGTTCCCCCACAGAACACGACGTCCGCCTCTCCACGTTGAATAATTCGCAATGCTTCTCCAATCGCATTTGTAGCCGAAGCGCAAGCCGTAGCTATTGTCATACTTGATCCTTGTAACCCAAACTCAATGGACAGATGGGCGGCCGCCATATTGCTTATCAGCATTGGCACAAAAAACGGGGTGATACGACTGCTACCCTTAGCCATGAGCACCTCTTTTTGCTCTTCAAACGTTATCACGCCACCAATCCCACAGCCCATAACAGCCCCGGCGCGTTCCTTGTCCACTTTCTCTAGATCCAACCCAGAATCTTGCAATGCCATCTTCGCTGCTGCCATGCCAAATTGGGCAAACCGATCCATGTGGCGACTTTCCTTTTTATTGATCCAATCGGTTGGCTCGAAATTTTTGACTTCAGCCGCAACCTTGGTCGGCAAATTTGATGTATCAAAACGCGTCAAAAGTCCAATTCCGGACTTTCCTTCGATCAAATTATTCCAAAATTCGTCAAGCTGATTTCCAACGGGAGAGATAACACCCATTCCCGTAATCACTGCGCGGTGTTTCAATACTCTTCCTCCTTCAAGCTGAGTATTCCATTTTTAATATCCTCAAAAATTTTATGCACGGACAAAATCTCTTTAATCTTATGAACTTTTGCCCCAGAAAATATAACACCCTCTCGAACATCGCCCAGTTGAGCCTTAACTAATCGACTCATGACACAAAAGTTTCTCTCACACCGTTTGAGACAGTGGTTACATTCCGTCGGCCTAACGTCCACATCTTCATCCAGCCATTGGCTAAAGGGGTTCTTTATTCCCCGCGCCGGCATTCCAACAGGACTATGAATGAACACGACGTCCTCTTCTTTAGCGTTTAACATTGCCTCTTTCCAAGCAGGAGCTGCGCCGCTCTCTTCGCTAAGCGCAAACCGGGTTCCCATTTGCACTCCATCTGCACCGAGTTTCAGTGTCTGTGCAACGTCATGTCCATCGACAAAGCCTCCCGCTGCTATAACCGGAATGCTGACCGCTGCTATTACTTCCGGTAGGATATCATGTATGGAACGATCCGTCCCTAAATGCCCCCCAGCCTCTACCCCTTCCACGACCACGGCAGCTGCCCCAAGTTTTTCGGATAATTTCGCAAGTTTAGCAGAGGAAACAATAGGTACGACCGGAATACCCCGCTCTTTCCCCCAGGTGAACATGTCTCTTGAAAAGCCGGCACCAGAAACCAAAAGATCAATCTTTTCATCAAACGCCGCGTGAACCAACTGAGCAAATTCAGTTACTGCGAACATAATGTTTACGCCGATAATTCCTTTGGTACGCCGACGTGCTTCGCGAATTTCTGCTATCAATTCCTCCACAGACAAACCACTGCCTGCAATTATTCCGATCCCTCCCTCTTCAGCAACTGCTGCCGCGAGAGGAGCCATGGATATTTTTACGGCCATTCCTCCTTGTATAACTGGAATTCTAGCCACTAAATTAGCAATACGCAGTTCGGGTATTTTCACGATCTTTCCTCCCAATCAGAGTTCTACCTGATCTATTGTCAGGCAGGAATGGTAAAGTCCGCCAAAGCATCTATCTGAACTCTCTCCCATAATCGACGTTCGATGTTCGATGTTCGTGGTTCGTGGTTCGAATCGAACATAAGTTTTACAGGTATGATAGGAGAAAGATTGTTCTCTTAAAAGAAAGCCCCGCATCTGAGTACGGGACCTTTCTTGGTTATTTGTTCTCCGTGATATAGCTCACTGCATTTCCAACTGTCCTGATCTTTTCGGCTTCTTCATCCGGAATATCCAAGTCGAATGCCTCCTCAAGAGCCATAATTAATTCAACGATATCCAAAGAATCCGCATTTAGCTCTTCAAAGGAGGTTTCCTGGGTAACATTAGCTTCGTCTACCCCAAGTTGTTCGACGACGATGGCTTTTACTTTATCGAAAACTCCCATGCTGCTTCACCTCCTCTCACAGATTAGATTAGGTTATATTTCCATACCCCCATCGACACACAAGGTTTGTCCAGTTATGTATGATGCCTCTGGGGACACTAGGAACCTGACCACCTTAGCAACGTCTTCAGACTTCCCTATGCGACCAAGCGGGATCCCACGCAAGATTTCACTTTGTACCCCAATTGATAATGTTTCCGTCATATCCGTGAAAATATACCCAGGGGCAACCACATTGACACGGATTCCGCGAGGTGCGAATTCCTTGGCAATGGACTTTGAAAATCCGATAATCCCAGCTTTAGCTGCCGCATAATTGGCTTGTCCGACGTTTCCAGAAAGACCCACGACTGAAGAAATATTAACAATAGCACCTGAACGTTGTTTGAGCATCCCTTTGCTGACCGCTTTAGTACAGAGGAAAACCCCTTTGAGATTGGTTGCCAAGACCGCATCCCAGTCTGCCTCTTTCATGCGAAGCAACAGAGAATCCCTTGTTATTCCGGCATTATTGACGAGAATATCAATCTTTCCAAACTGATCTAACGTGGTTTGTATTAATCGATCAACATCACCAGCTTGGCTCACATCCGCTTTCACCGCCAGACTTTCTCCGCCGGCTTCACGGATTAGCGCAACTGTTTCCTCAGCTTTATCGGAACGACCCGCATAATTAACAATCACTTTCGCACCTGCTACTGCCAACTCCAGAGCTATGGCGCGCCCAATTCCTCGCCCACTCCCTGTAACGATGGCCACGCTATCATTCAGCATCATTTTAACGACTCTCCTTCAAATATGCAAGTGACTTTTCCAAGGACGCCATATCTTCTACTCGGAGGAGGTTGACGCCAGGGGCAATTTTTTTCACCAAACCTGTCAGGACTTTACCAGGGCCACATTCTATGAAGGTATCGACCCCTAAGTTTATTAAGTGACAAACGGATTGTTCCCAACGAACAGCACCACTGACTTGATCAACCAACGTGCTTACCGTACGTTCCGGAGAGATAACCTCCAGGGCATCAATGTTTGCAATAACAGGACAACGCGGGATTCTCCAGGGCACTCTCTCTAAAACCGACCGCAGTTCTTCTCCCACACCCTGCATAAGACGGGAGTGAAATGGCCCACTCACTACGAGCGGTATCGCACGTTTTGCCCCCAACTCTTTCGCGACCTCTATAGCATGGGCAACGGCCAATATTTCCCCAGAAATAACCACTTGTCCCGGACAATTATAATTGGCTGGAGCGACCACACCGAATTCTGAGGCAAGGCGACAGGCTTTCTCCACTTGATCAACAGAGAGTCCCAGGATCGCAGCCATTCCCCCCTCGCCGACCGGAACGGCTTCTTGCATGAGTTCTCCACGCCTCCGAACCAAACGAAGGGCCTCCGCCAAGTCTAGACTACCTGCGGCAACATGCGCTGAATACTCACCTAGGCTGTGCCCAGCAACATAATCAGGCTCAACCCCTGCCTCACGTACTTGCAACCAGGCCGCCACACTTACCAGTAATATTGCCGGTTGGGTATTCGCCGTCTGTTGGAGTTCTTCTTCCGGTCCCTCCTCCATTAACGTGATAAACTCACTTCCGAGAATTTTGCGTGCTGTTTCCTTTAGCTTTGTGCCACTAGGAGTCTGAAATAATTCTTTTCCCATTCCAACATACTGAGATCCTTGTCCCGGGAAAAGAAAGGCCAGTCTACCCAACTTTAGACCCTCCTCTCCCCAAACCGTGCAGAAAGACGCTCGTATTCTCGTTCTGCGGATTGCATGATATCCTGAATAATATCTGCTGCAGGTTCAATACGCTTAACTGCACCAGCGATTTGGCCAGCCATAACCGAGCCATTCACAACATCACCATCAACCATGGCTAAGCGTAATCGCCCGACGCCCAGTTTCTCGATTTCCGCAACCGACACCCCTTCCCGTTCATATTGATCCATTTCACGGGTAAAGTGATTATCTAAACAGCGAACTGGATGACCGGTTGAGCGTCCTGACACCACAGTAGCACGATCTTTAGCATTGAGAATCTTATCTTTAACAACTTGAGGAAGAGTACATTCCTCTGCGCACATAAAGCGTGTCCCCATTTGTACCCCTTCGGCACCTAGGGCTAAGGCCGCCACTAAGCCACGGCCATCCACGATCCCTCCGGCTGCAATTACCGGGATCTTAACAGCATCGACCACTTGGGGAACCAGTGGGAAGGTTCCGATCTCACCGATATGTCCGCCCGATTCCATGCCTTCTGCGATTAAGGCATCAACTCCGGCCTTTTCCAAGCGTTTGGCTAACGCGACAGAGGCAACCACTGGAATTATCTTGGTACCGATTTCTTTGAGCATGGGTATGTACTTTCCAGGACTTCCCGCTCCTGTCGTAATCACCGGAACACGTTCATCTAGAATGACCTGCATGACTTCATCGACAAACGGAGACATGAGCATGACATTAACCCCGTAGGGTTTTTTGGTGATTGCTTTCACTTTGCGAATTTCCTGACGCAACCAGTCCGCGGGCGCATGTCCTGAACCAATGATGCCTAAACCCCCGCTTTCCGACACCGCAGCGGCTAATTCTCCCGTTGCAACCCAAGCCATTCCACCTTGGAAAATCGGGTAGTCAATCCCAATCAATTCACATACCTTTGTTTTAATTATTTTAATCATCGTTCTTTAGCCCTACTTTCGTCCATTTCAAAACACAAGCTCCCCAAGTGAGACCTGCGCCAAATCCAACCATTACGATGGTATCTCCCTCGGAAAGGCGTCCAGCTTTAACCACTTCATCTAAGGCCACTGGAATGGACGCTGCCGACATATTGCCATACTTGTCCAAGTTCACAACCACTTTATCTGGAGAAATACCCAGTCGTTTCACTGCAGCATCTACAATCCGCGTATTGGCTTGATGCGGAACAAAAAGGTCCACATCGTCTATCATAACGCCTGCCTTCTCCAGAACCTTCACCGATACCTCCCCCATAATTCGAACAGCGAATTTATAAACTTCTCTGCCCTCCATCTGAAGAGTATGTAAATTTTTCTCCACTGTTTCCAAACTCGCCGGGCATTTGGACCCCCCCGCAGGCTGGCTGAGCAACTTGCCGCCAGAACCATCCGAACCTAATTCGAAACTTAAAAAGCCGTATCCCTCTCTCACCGGCTGTAAAACTGCCGCTCCGGCACCATCGCCAAAAAGTATACAGGTTGAACGGTCTTCCCAGTTAAGAATTTTACTCAACATATCTCCGCCGATGACAAGCACTGTTTTATACATTCCCGTAGCAACAAACTGACTGGCCGTCGCCACTGCAAAGATAAATCCTGTGCATGCCGCTTCCAAATCAAACGCTGCGGCATTTTTTGCCCCTAACCGATCAGCAACGAGACAGGCAGTCGCCGGAAATGCATAGTCAGGTGTCATCGTCGCAACAATGATGAGGCCAATCTCTTCCGGAGTAATCTGAGCGTCCTCAATAGCCCTCAATCCCGCTTGGTAACAGAGTTCCGAGACAGGCATGTCTTTTGGGGCAATATGACGTTTTCTGATCCCTGTACGTGAAGTAATCCACTCATCGTTTGTGTCCACGAATTTTTCTAAATCCGCATTGGTTAAAACGTTTTCAGGAAGGTATGATCCTGTCCCCGTAATTCCTACACTATGCATAAGTCGCTTCCTCTTTTCTTTAAGACATCACTTAGGGAGCTCTTCCCGAATCTGTTCAATAAACTGCGTTTGCACACATTCCTGCGCCACCCGAATCGCATTAAAGATCGCCTTCATTTTCGAACTTCCATGACAAATAATGCTAATCCCATTAACACCCAACAAAGGCGCTCCTCCGTACTCAGCGTAGTCCATCATTTGCGCGAACTCTTTCAACCCCGGTTTCACCGCCAACGCTCCCAGCTTCCGAATCATATTTGACGTGATTTTTTCCTTAATCACTTGAACAAATACCCCAGCCAGCCCCTCAGCCATTTTCAGTAAAATATTCCCGACAAAGCCTTCACAAACGACGACATCGGCACGACCATAGGGGACATCTCGTCCCTCAATATTTCCCATAAAATTGATCGGAGCATCCCTGAGTAACGGATAAGCCTTCTGAGTCAATTCGTTGCCTTTTCCTTCTTCACTGCCAACATTAAGTAGTCCCACACGAGGATTTGGGATTCTGAGGATTTTCTCTGCGTAAATGCTACCCATCAGCGCATATTGGCATAGTTGCCCAGGTGTCGCGTCCGGATTAGCTCCTACATCGAGAATCAACTTTCCTCCCTCTATAGTTGGCAGAACCGTGGCAATGGCCGGTCGTTCAATTCCCTTAATGCGCCCTAAACCAAGAAGAGCAGCCGCCATTTGTGCGCCGGTGCTTCCTGCACTCACGACGGCATCAGCACCACCAAGCTTTACTAAGTGAGTCGCAACCACTATCGAGGCATCCTTTTTCTTACGAACGGCCTGCGCAGGGTGTTCATCCATTCCGATGACTTCAGCTGCTTCAACTAGTGATATATTTTCAGGACTTGTCCCTGCTAGAAATGGAAGCATCCGCTCTTTTTGCCCAACCAAAATAAGATGTACATCAGGACTTGTTTGAGCCGCCATCAGTACCCCTTTGATAATCTCCTCTGGGGCATAATCACCGCCCATCACATCAATAGCAATCTTCACCTATTCCATCTCCGTTTCCCGTACATCCTCTAGATCACCGATTGAAAAAAGGATCCAATTTCCTCGGAGCACTTCCTGTGAATCAACGTTTAACGATACTTCAACCCAATATTTACTACGTATTCGTTTCAGCACGTTTCCTTCAGCAACGACAACCTTCCCCAGCTGAACGGGTCGTATAAATTTCAACTCGACACTCCCCGTCAAAGCCATCGGTGCATCCACTAAGGCAATGGCTAAGGAATTGGCCTGAGCAAATAAATATTGTCCCCGCGCAACTCTTGCTTTGGCCAGAACCATGCTTTCATCGATCAACAACTCAGAACGGGCTCTCTCTCCAATGACAAGTTCTAGCAATCTTCCAGTAACTTCCTGCTCATTTAAAGACTTTAAGGTTGAATACGCTCCTTGAGCTACCGCCCGGGTCCGTTCCCTCAATTCAGGAATTCCTAATTCTCCACGATCCAAACGGATGGTTGAGACACTCACTTTGAATCTTTCCGCAAGCTCCTCATCAGTAAAGAAAGGATGATTAGTGAGTGCTTCCCCTAATACTTTACGGCGATTTTCTTTACTATAACGAGCCATTAATATCACCATTTCTTACCCTACTTGCAATTTGCACACCGCATTTATGACCTGGTCACAATTATAAACCATCTTGCCCAACTTATCAATAAATAACCCTGTCGAAGGAGGATGGATTATTGTCGGTGCACAATAGCTTTTATAAAACGCAAGGGTCCAATAATCGTCCCCTACAAAAAACAAAGAGCCCCGTTAAAAGAGCTCTTCGTTTTTGCGCGCTAAACCTTATGATTCCATTGCAATAACTACCTTGGAATTATAATACCCACAGCTAGGGCATATATAATGTGGCATTTTTGGTTTATGGCATTGGGGGCATTCGATGTGGTTTGGTGCAGTAAGTTTCCACATAGCCCGACGTTTGCGTACCCTTGATTTCGATTGGCGATGTTGCGGAACACCCATAAATTACACCCCCTTTAGGTTCTCTAAAATTAATCAGTCCTTAGACTGCCACTTGGCCAGTGCTGCTAACCGAGGATCAACATCGTCCTCCCCGCAATGACACGGGGTCAGATTTCGATTCGCACCACAGGTCGGACATAGCCCATGACATTCTGAGGAACAAATAAACTTCATCGGTAAAGCTAACAAAATTTGTTCAAAAATTCGTTCATTAATCTCAATCTCATCTTTGTCCAAAAGAAGTGCGGTTTCTAGAAGATCTTCTGTTGCCTGCGCCCGAAAAATCCATTCGTCTTCAAATGTGAGACTTAATGGATAAACAAACGACTCTAGACAGCGGCCACACGTCGCTCTAAGTTCCGTGTCAATCGTTCCGTGTACCAGCATCGCTTTACTTGTGTTGTTTACCTGAATTTGAACGCGTACCGGTGTTTGAAACGAGAGGGCTTCAGTTCCCAAATCGAAGGAAGAAAAATATTCCACTAAATCAAAACAGACTGTTCCACCTTCCCTATGACGAACCTGGGCTACATTCACTATCATAATTATCCACCCCAATACACATCCACTATTATAGTAGGCACATTTTTCTTTGTCAAGGCCTGATTGATTGTATATGTAGGGGTCAACTGTTAATCCGAATCTTTAGGGGCACGATACAATCGTGCCCCTACTAGCAATTTCATTCAAGTCCTATCTATAATGACCTTACTAGCTTGTTAATTCAAGTGTATCTATCGCAATCATCAGTTCCTCGTTTGTCGGAATCACAAGAACCTTACAGGTTGAGTTGATTCCGGAAATGTCCAATTCTTGGCCCCGAATTTTATTTTTTTCTGGATCGAGGCTTACACCGATATAACTCATCTTGTCACAGATTGCTGCTCGCATACTCGATGAATTTTCGCCAACACCTGCTGTGAAGATGAGAGCATCGACTCCATCCATCGCCGCCGCATAGGCGCCAATGTATTTCCTCACGTCATGGACAAACATATCCAAGGCCAACCGCGCGCGGTCATTTCCTAGAACAGCTTCCGCTTCGACATCTCTGAAGTCACTACTTACCCCAGATACTCCTAATACACCACACTTTTTATTCATGTAATCATTGATTTGGTCGATGCCAATGTTTTCCTTACCCATGACATAAGCAACAATTGCCGGATCTATGTCTCCACAACGCGTTCCCATCAAAAGTCCTGCCAACGGAGTAAAGCCCATAGATGTTTCGATACACTTTCCTCCCCTGACGGCTGTAATTGAGGAACCATTACCTAAGTGGCAGCTGATCAGCTTCAGTTCCTCAGGCGGTTTCTCGAGCAGGACCGCTGCTCGTTGGCTGACATATTTATGGGACGTTCCGTGGAACCCGTATCTCCGAATCTTATATTTTTCATAAAGTTCATAAGGCAACCCGTACATATAAGCATAATCCGGCATGGTTTGATGGAAAGCCGTATCAAATACTGCTACTTGAGAGACTCCGGGCATCAGTTTCTGACATGCTTCAATCCCTGCGATATTGGGTGGATTGTGCAGTGGCCCCAGCGGGATACATTCCACGATGGCTGCCATGACTGCCTCATCAACTACAACGGATGCCGAAAATTTGTGTCCTCCGTGAAGAACCCGATGCCCGACGGCATAGATCTCCTTTAATTCTTTGACAGCACCGTATTTAGGATCTACCAAGGCCTTCAGTACGAGCCCAATAGCCGCTGTATGGTCCGGAATCTCTGCTGTAATGACTTCTTTTTGTCCAGCGGTTGTACGATGTGTAAGAACAGCACCCTCCATCCCGATTCGTTCTACTAACCCTATGCTGATAGAAGTCTTTGTGGTCATGTCGATCAATTGATATTTCAGTGAAGAACTCCCACAGTTAATAACAAGAATTTTCATTTTTGCTCCCCCTTATGTATTAAGGTACCATTTTTTCCCACTATATGGATTATGAATTCTATAGAAAGTGTAACATAGAAATTAGAGGTTTTTCAACCCCATTCATCAATATTCGTTATATTCCATCAATTTGCACATTTCTTCACAATTTGGATTTACTATCGCGATTCGTGGCTCGATAGCGAATATCGCATAGGGTGTAGCCTTCTACCATATACATTTACCAAGGAAGGTGATATTTTCATGCCCACAGTTGCTCGTGTCTTTGGCCTAAGTCTTCTTGCCCTTGGCATGTTTCTCTATCCCCAGGAGGTGCTTACCTCAGCAGGTGGAGGATTGGCCTTATGGTGGCGTTTTGTCCTCCCCGCTTTGCTCCCCTTTTTCATCCTTTCCGAGCTCTTAATGGCGGCAGGATTTGTTCATTTTCTCGGTATCCTTCTGGAATCCTTCATGCGTCCTGTTTTCCGCCTTCCTGGCAAAGCAGCCTTTGTCGTCGCCATGGGCTACACATCAGGATTTCCTATGGGGGCGGTACTGACCGCAAGACTCCGTCAAGCTGGTGAAATCACACGCGAGGAAGGAGAACGCCTCTTAGCATTTACGAACAACCCCAGCCCCGGATTTATGTTTGGCGCCGTCGCCTCTGGAATGTTGGGTAAACCTGGGCTTGGCATAATTCTTTCCTGCTCTGTTTATATCGCCAATTTAATCGTTGGGTTCCTCTTTCGCTTTTACCGTGTTACACCTGGATCCGAGCAACCGCAACGTTCACCTTCACTCAAACGAGCTTGGCAAGAGCTGAAAAATGCACAGAGTAAAGACAACCGTGCCTTCGGACAACTCCTTGGCGATGCCATTAAACAGAGTACCACCACCGTACTTATGGTAGCTGGTTTTATGGCCTTTTTTTCAGTTATCCTTGGACTATTAAACATCTGGCATATCCCATCACTTTTGGCAATATTTATCCACAGCCTTATCGGGATCGTTCCGATTCCTGTTTTACAAGCCTTTATTAATGGCCTTTTTGAAATGACATTAGGTTGCCAAGTGGCAATCCAAGCTCTTCCTATACTCAATCAGCAAGTAGCGCTGCTAAGCCTAATCATGGGTTGGAGTGGACTATCGGTGTTCGCTCAAGTCGCTGGATTTGTCAGTGGAACCGATTTACGTTTCTCTCCGTTTGTGATTGCGCGGGCACTCCAAGGAATTATTGCGTTAGGACTAAGCCAACTTTTCCTCCTAGTTGCCAAAGTACCCACCGCAACCCTTCCTATTCAAGTTCCAAGCACAACCGTCCTCTTTTGGAATACTTGGCACTTGAGTTCTCTCGTGTTTATCGGTCTCATGACCTTGCTTTTTATTCTATCCATGAAGGTCGTAGCTCGTAGTTCGTAGCTCAAATATCGAACTACGACCTTACTCGTCCTTCTCTTTTTCAGGCTTAGCTGGTCTTTCACGGTCTTCTTTAGCTAGCCCTTTTAATTCATCTCTATTTTTGCGCAGAGACTGAAGGGTATCATATAGGCTTTGTTCCACATGCTGAAGCATTTCATCAGCATATTGCACAGCGCCGCTCTTTACGTCATGAGCATAGGCATGTGACTGCCTAACAATATCCTCTCCATAGTTTTGGGCTTGCTTAACCACTTCATTTTCTACTGCCATCTTGTCAACGTAGGATTTACCTCGTTCCATAAGTTTCTGAGCTTCCGCTTGTGCTTCATCTAAAATCCGTTGCCGTTCATTTAAAACCCATTTGGCATTGCTTAACTCTTCAGGTAAAGCCGCACGTACGCGATCTAACAAGGCAAAGACCACAGTGTCATCGAGCAACACTTTCCCTGTCATTGGAATTTTAGGACTATGATCCACGATTTCTTCCAATTCATTAAGCAAACTTAAGATATCATTTTCCACTATATCTTCTCCCCTCGTCATATATCGATTCTCTGTAAATACCATACCAACGTGTCTCCATATTTGCCAGTTTTACGAATTTCAAATGGATAAATATCTCCATTAAGTATTTCATCCTTAGAGGTTTCAGCAATAATAACGCCAGTCGGAGTCAAATAAGAGTTTTCACTTAAAGCAGAGATCATTTGTGGAACGAGTTCCTTGCGATAAGGTGGATCCAGGAAAATAAGATCAAAAACTTCATGGGGGTATTTCTTCAGATATAAAAAAGCATCCATCAATAGGAGCCTGGCCTGATGACCGACCCCAATTTGTTCCAGATTTTTTCGAATAATCTGATGGGCATCCAGACTTTTTTCTACCAGAACCGCTTCGCGCGAGCCACGGGAAAGTGCTTCTATTGCCAAATTTCCGGTTCCCGCGAAAAGGTCTAATACGCGTGCATCCAAGACCTTAGCTCCTAGAACATTAAAAATAGCACCCTTTACTTTATCCGAGGTCGGGCGCGTTTGCAATCCAGCTACCGCCGTGAGTTGGCGGCCACGCATTTCTCCTGCGATGATTCGCATAAACCCTCCACGTTACATTTAGCAGAGCTTATAAAGCTTACCGCCACTATTATTGATTAATAAGACATCATTTAGGTTATAGTATACCACAGTACCACTAACGTTTCATAAAGTTGATTGATCATTTGTCAAGTTAAGCTTTATAGCGACATATGACGCTAAATATTCGAAAAATTGTCATGTCTGTCATGTATAATATTCTTGATTTTTGCCTATACTGAATTTGACATTTGATGAAAAACGCAATTAATTATTGAATGTCTTCCCCCATCCAGCTCTTCCTTTCATTTTTTCTCTCTGTTCACTGGAGCTTATAAGCCCCAGTGATTTTTTT
>DATMYU010000098.1:0-3645 GCA_035560775.1 Desulfosporosinus sp. | reverse complement strand
ATTTAAAAGGAATTGATACCTAATTTCGGGTTTACTTCAAGTTTATAATGAATTTTGGAAATTTCAACTCCAACTTTCGACTTCTAGTACTACATGCGCATTCCCATCCGCACTGTAAACGTCAGGAAATTGAGAATACCGAAGAGCAAGATAACGACTAAATACGGCATAGCGACGGATAAGGCTTTACTTGCACCATAGTTCTTTTTAGCAATGCGGTATGCTGTATAAAGTGAACCGATAGTTCCTGCGATGACTAAGACGTATTGCATTATTTGAATCACTGGATCAGAAACGAAGTCAGTTGGCCCCTCAAGATGCACTCCAAATAGCCCCATGAACGTGTAGTAGATTGACTTGCCTTCCGCTAAAAGATGGAACAAGTTATGGGCCATATGGGAAGCGAGGTCAAGAGGAATGACGGCATAACCAAACCGTGCGAAAGCTGTTCGTAACGTTTCACCTGTAAAACGTTTAGAAACTGCAGTTGCTGCAAAGAGCAGTAATACAGGGGTAGTCATAGCGAAGACAAAGAGGATCGTAAAGGCAATGTCTTGATTAGCGATACCCAATGTTTTTTCTACCCATTCGAGAAAGGACGGATAGAATTCTAACATTGTAATATTTTGGACAAATACGATTCCTACAATAACAATAGCTAAGAAAGATTCTTCGAAATGTGCCCTTGTCATAGACCAAAATTCACTGGTTGGTTTGCGAGGGCTTATTCGAATAGAATCATGGGGGCAGCTTTTAATGCAGTTCCCACAGAGATTACAGTTAGCATTGTTTTCCATTGCCATAGGGAATTCAAACATAGGACAGCCTGGCGTTTTTGAATTGCCCTTGAAGCAATCTCTGGTTGTACAAGTTTTGCAAACGTCTTTGTCGGCACGCAGCTCTAGCATACCGGCTCGGGAATAGTTACCGGACAAACTACCGAGGAAACATAAATAACGGCACCAGGTACGGCGTTCAAAGAGCATTGCGGTAACCATAACACCACCTAAGATGAGTAGCAAGAGAGTGCCTGATCCTCGGGGAGATTCAACGATGCCCCAAACGTGGTCAGACCAAGTGATGAAAATGAACGTGATATCAATAATCCAAAGTCCATATTTTCTCAGAAAGTTTGGGACTTTTCGTTTGGCACCAAAAAACTTTTGCGTCAAATCACTTACCAAGCCAAAGGGGCAGACGCCACACCAGAACCGCCCGAATAGAAAGAAGAAGAGGGGTAAGAGTGGCCACCAAAGAACCCAAGTAGCGGCAGTACCGAAGTTATCATGGGCACTCGTCGGTCCTGCTAAAGTTTGTACCATGATGACCGCAAAAACAAGCACGGCGGCCCACTGGAAAATACTTGGATACAGTGAACTTTGTAAAAACCATTTGAGAGGTTTAAACTTAAGAAAGTTTCTATTTTGTGGGGATTTAGGTTGTGATGATTGACTCATTATTAAACCTCCTTCGAAGCAATTTACTTACGTTTTAGAATTTGGGCAAATATCCCGGCCAGTACGATGACTCCGCCAACACTACCAATGAGAATCCAGTTCGGTCCAGTCTTGGTAACAGTAAGTGGTACAGTGACGGTGGTTTCTCCGAGAGTCGGAGAGCTGATATGAATGTCTTGGGTCCATTTCCCTTGTTTCGTTGGGGTAAGGGTGACGGAGTACATTCCTGGTTCCATGTTGTCGAGTTTAGCTTGTCCTTGAAGGGTTGTTTCGGAGGAACTGTCCATACCGGCCATGCTGCCGTGCGCACTGGCCTCCATGAACATCATGTCGACATTTACGGATGCATCGAGGACAGGTTCTCCTGTAGCTTCATTTTTCACGGTAATCATGATTTTTACTGGCTTCTTCGGCTCCGGTTTCTCAGGGTCAGACTGGACACTCACTTGGAATTTGCCTTCCTTAGCAACGATCACTTCCGGTGCAGCTTCACCTTCTGAGTGGCCGGACATTTCCTGGTCTGACATGTCTTTCATGTCAGCCTCAGTATGGGTGTTGGGTGCGGCCGGTTTAGTATCTGCCATCGTGGGAAGGGCAACTATCAAAAAAGACACTAGAGTTAAGACTATAAGGGATAATAATTTCTTTTTCACAAAGCACACTCCTAAAATTTAATTCTGCTTTAGAATATATGCAAAAGCTGTGCCAAGTTCGAGGGTAGATATCTAAAGTTCTTGATTTGAACTTGGAATTAAGCAAAGGAACTAGAAAATCAGAACTAGAAACTAGGTACTTTGAGTGAACTTGTTTAACTAAACAAGCATCGTGACTTGGTTGCTGAGCAGCTTGCAATTCATAAAGACACTCAGTAGAATATGTAAGAGTCTATCAAAGATAAGTCATTAAAATTTTGGATAAGAAATAAACGCTCCTGACGAGAGGTAATAAATAGGTCTTTGGTTAAAATAGTGTGGGAAATCACACACTAAGGTGCGGGAAATCACACAGTCGAGGAGGATGGACATGCGGAGGGTTCTAATCGCGGATGATGAAGCGAATATGCGCTGGACAGGAACGCGAACGATTAGAGAGTGAGATTCGGCAAACGGAACGAGTAACCGCGCTCGGGCATATGAGTGCTGGCTTAGCTCATGAAATTCGCAATCCCTTGGGGATTATGAAAGTAAGCATCCAAATGCTAGCCCAGGAAAAAGGCGACGATGGAGACGTTTCGGAATACTGTCGGGTACTTCTGGAAGAATGTGAACGGTTAAATCGTTTAGTGAGTGAGTTCTTGAGCTTTGCTCGGCCTAAAGAACCAGTGCGGGGAAGGATTACGTTGGGGAAACTCTTGGATGAAGGAGTCACTTTGATCCGGCCTGCTCTACGGTAAAGCCATATTCAGTTGGAACAAGCTCGTGATTCTATTGACGACCAAGAGGTAGAGGTGGACCCGGATCAAATTAAGCAGGTCTTTTTAAATATCTTACTTAATGCCATCTATGCTCAGGGTGAGGGTGGTGTGATTCATTTAAAAGGGGTTCAGCAAGACGGCTTTGTTGGGTTCGCCGTCAGTGACGAGGGACCTGGGATTTCGCCAGACGCCTGCCCTATATTTATGATCCCTTTTTTACGATGAAAGAGAAAGGAACTGGACTAGGTTTATCCGTTGTGCACCGTATCCTTGATCAACACGGGGGAAGATATCCGCAACAAATCGAAGTGAGCGTGGGGTACGGGTGGAGATATTTTTACCTTTAAGTTGAAAATTAAGTGCACATGGGGCGAGGAATAAGGAACAAATATTCAATCTCTCGGGTTAATTATTGTAATATGAATTGGAAATTCATTAAATAAATGCGAAAGAGCGATCCACTGGTCCGCTCTTTTGCATTTTGTAATAAATGATGTTTCGCTAAAAACATATCGGAATATAGGTATTAAAACTTGGGATTACTTGTGGTTTAATATAATGAGAGCACGTTGGGATATTGAAAACTTAATCTTTAATAACTTGAAACGAGATTATGGCCCCAGAGCATCGTTTTATATATGGCGGGATGGAAGTAGGGGTAGAGCCAACATAATGACGTAAAATTCACGCTAAGACAATATATGGTAACAATAAGCCGACTTTTCCAACGCTAAGGAAAAGTCGGCTTATTGCGTTATCCACTCAAGTTTTGAG
>DATMYU010000097.1:0-5029 GCA_035560775.1 Desulfosporosinus sp. | reverse complement strand
TTACTTTATCTCCGACATTATATTTATAGAGTTCATGAATTAAGTTAGAAGAATTTTGCACTTCAGCATCATTTATCTTGGTGATCACATCCCCTTTTATGAGCCCGGCTTTAGCTGCTGGACCATTTGGTGTCACAGCTGAAATATAGGCTCCAAGGGGTAGACTGTTACTCTTCGCGTATGTGTTGTACTGATCGTCCGTGCTCACTAGAAGTGCAGGATGCTTGGCCACACCTGTCGCAATCAATTGTTGTATTGTTGGCATGGCGTCTGAAATCGGAATAGAAAAACCCATTCCTTCAAAGCCTGTTACCGCATATTTTGCAGAGTTAATACCAATAATCTGTCCCTGATAATCCACAAGCGGTCCACCACTATTGCCAGGATTTATCGCTGCGTCCGTTTGGAGTAAGTCGAAACTTGCCTCGCCCTGTATGTCAAGTGTGCGATTTGTGGCAGAGATGACACCCGTGGTTACGGAACGCGCAAATTCGGTACCCCCAGGATTTCCAATAGCGACCACTGATTGGCCAACTTCAATTTTTGAAGAATCCCCGATCTTAACCGCAGTAAGGTTTTTTGTATCTGAAATTTGCAATACAGCAAGATCTGTGCGTGGATCGGCGCCAATGAGTTTCGCATCAAGATTACGTCCATCACTCAAGCTGACAGTAATTTTTTGTGCGCCATCGATCACATGATTATTAGTCACTATATAGCCCTTTTGGGCATCAATGATAAACCCAGAACCACTTCCGGCTTCTTGGAGACCTGAGTTGCCCAGAGAACCTCGGCTCGATTGGAAATTAGAAACCCCCACAACGGCTGGACCGACATTCTTGGCGATTTGCGCTACAGGGTAATTGGTCTCAGTGACAGTAGGATTTGAAACCTGTGCAAAAGACGAATTAGACGTTTGCATTTGGGACAATGTGCTAGTCGGATAAATATAGGGAACTGCAGCAACCGTAGTAAGACCACCGATTACTGCGCTAATTAAACAGAGGCTAGCCGTTGCAACAAACTTCATTTTTGGTTTGCGTTGGATAGGTTGTTGCTGAGGAGCGGAGGTTTTTCCGATTTCCGGGTTTATACCATCTGTATTTATGACATCGGTGTTTTCGGAAGGCGTTGTATTGTCATTTTGTGTTAAGCTAAGATCATCTTCCATGATTATTACCCCCTGTTCAGAGTTGTATTAACAATTTTGTGCTACCTATACAGAAAGTATAAGTTTCGGGTAGCATAATTCGGGTGGTATAAGTGCAACTAGGCGGCCGCCGGCGCCTGCGGCTTGGCGCCAGCCAAGTTTTCTTTATGTGCTTATTTAACAAGACTGTATTCCCTCAAATTTCCTCCGACCTATTGCACCATGTGTATTAAGTGATACAATACACTAAACAATGGAAAATGATCTAGAGGAGGAGCGTTATTGGAGACCATTCAAGTTGGGGATTTTAATTTTCAGTTGGATTTGTCCAAACCGCTGTATGAGCAAGTCCTGCAACATATACGCCACGCCATTGCTAGAGGAGATGTCAGATTGGGAATGAAGTTGCCCTCCGTACGCGACCTAGCACAACAATTGAAGATCAACCCCAACACCGTGATGCGCGCCTATCAAGAACTCGATCGCGACTACCTCACAGAAACTCGTCGCGGACAGGGGACCTTTATCACCTCTGATACCGAAACCGTCGACCAAGTGAAAAAGGCGCTGGCCAACGAGGCAGTTATTGCCTTTGTCTCATCGATGGAAAAATTGGGGATTAACCGGTCTACCGCAGAGTCCCTACTCAAGGAGGTAGTATGGCATGAGTAATGCAATTGAAATTAAATATTTAAACAAATCCTACGGTTCCAAGAAAGCCCTCGACGACTTATACCTTTCCTTTCCAGAAGGGCAAATCACAGGGCTTCTGGGACCCAACGGTGCTGGAAAATCGACGCTTTTCAAAGCCATTGTCGGACTCATTAGACCGCAATGTGGGAACATTCTGATCTTTGGTCAAAACCCCCACTGGAAGCTAAACGCGGAGATTGCCTACCTCCCTGACCGCGCCAAATGGTACAAAGACCATACCATCAAACAAGCCTTAACCTATGCACTCAATATTTTACCAGGCTTCGACCTACCACGCGCGCTCCAAATGGTCGACCTCATGAAACTCGATTTGTATGACCAGGTATCCACCTTGTCCAAAGGTCAGGAAGCCCGCTTACATATCATTCTCTGCTTAGCACGGAAGGTTAAACTCGTGCTCCTCGATGAACCTTTTTCCGGGATTGACCTTTTGTCCCGGGAACGCATTATTCAATCTCTGATCGATTCTATGCTGGATCTACCTCAGACCATAGTGATCAGTACTCATGAAATCCACGAGGCAGAGAGCTTATTTGATCATGTTGTCTTTCTCAACAAGGGAGAGCTTGTTTTAGAAGGAAATGCGGAAGCCCTCCGCCAGGAAAGGGGATCCATCGATTCCATTTATAGGGGGTTATTTCAATGAAGGTATTTTGGGCTTTGGTAAGAAATGATTCTAAGTTCGAGAAAGTAAATCGCCTTCAGAGCTCCTCTTTAAATTCTATTAGTTCAGGTATTGTAACTGCCTTGGGACTCGGTGGATTCCTCTGGGCCGATCACCAGGGATTTATCAACGGTGGCTTTCTTATGTGGTGCTTTCTTATTTCAATTCCTTTTGGGCACTCCATCTTCCTCCTCAATAAAGAATGGCAAGCGGGAACCACCGGGTGGTGGCTGACACTCCCTTATTCGAGAAGCTTACTGCTTAGTGCTAAATGCGTTGCAAGTTTCTTGCACGTTATAAAGGATTATGCCTTTATCCTTGCTATAACACTAATAATGATGTTAGTTCAATACTCAACTCTGCCTAATTTTATCCCTCATCCTCAATTACTAGATGTGCTTCAGCGTTGTGCTAAAGATCTAATTTGGTTATTAATTATCAGCCCCATCTCAATTCTTCTGGGGACCCTAATCGTAATTATTACTAGATCCCATTGGATTAATTCGTCGTCCCTATCCTGGTTTTGGTTAGGACTTCTAGTTAATCTGTATGTGGCTAAGGCCCTTGGTATATCACCACGAGCTGTGCCCGCTGTACACCCTGAGCAAGGGTATTTCTTAAGTGTGAACGGGAGTGATTTTTTTACACCCTTACTCATATCCCTCACTGTCTCAGCGATTTTGTTCGCTTTTTCCGTGTACGTCCTTAAGCGACATGTTGAAGTTTAGGCTGAACAGTGCCCGCAAAGCTAAAGTTCTTAACGATGTTCCCCAATGCGCTACCGATCTTCTAAATAGTCGTTATACTTAAAGCTATAACATGTCTGTCCCAATCTAAAAACCCATTAAACCTATTACATTTGACGAGGTGGAATTATGGATAACCTGAATCTTCCCCCAGCAATCACTATCGGTCGCCTCCAAGACGCTTTATCTCTACAGACTCTTGGCGACATTAATGCCTTAGCCCAAAGTGTTTCCCTGATGTCCATCCAAACTCTCCATTTCACAGGAATAAAGACCTTCTCCTTACCTTTTGTCGGTGAGATGATAACTTTAGAACCTTCCGATACCGAGAGTATCTCTCTGACTCTGGTCATTTCTAACGAAAAGGCTACCTTACTTTTCGCACAAAAAGAGCCTTCTCCCTGGCCACTGTTTTGTGAAAAGGCAACGGATTGGTTAGAGCGCGAACTAGGTCGCATCCTCACGGCAAGCGAACGCTATTCACAGATGATCGCTGAACACTTGACAAACGGAGATGGCTTTTCATTTATAAACAGCTTACGGGATATTTTCAAGTGTGATATCTTCCTTTTGAATAAGCAACTTGTAGTTCTCTGGTGGGCAGGGGGGAAGTTACTTCCTACAACTTCCATTTGTTTCACCCCCCCAGAAATCCACCTCACATCACCGAACACTTCCTCACTATCCTCTCAGCTCTCTACTGGGCAATGGACAGAGAAAGCTCACCAAGCTATTCCATTAACCTGGTGCCCGCTTTCAGGGTCAAAAGGAGTCTTGGGCTTCCTGGGACTCGCGGCAAAGATTGAGGATATGGGAAGTATTGAACAATTCTTTCTTCATAAAACTGCTACTTTAATCTTACTGGAACTTGTTAAGACGCAGTGCATTCAGGAAAGCGAACGTCAGCACCACAGGGACTTTCTCTTTGATTTACTTTACAATAATTTCGACTCCCTTGAAGTTATTATTTCACGGGGTAAATTGTGGGGCTGGGATTTTGCCAAACCTCATTTTGTAGTTGTTGGTGAAATACCTAGTTATGATCCCGATTCAGCAGAACGAGAACGTTTCGAAGAATTATATATAGAAATAACTACAATTCTCCATAACCATCACCCCCAAATAATCTGTCTTGAACGTAATGATCAAATCGTCTTTCTCATTCCGCTCCAGAACATGCTTCCACCTTCAGAGTGGCACGGCAAAGCGTTGAAATTTCTTGAGCCAATTCTGAAACAGACCAAGTCTATCCCTGGAAAACAACCGTTCCAATACGGTCTTGGTAACCTGTATGACTCGGCGCGCTATTTGCACAGAAGCTTTCAAGAAGCAAGGTCGGCGCTCGAACTAGGAAAGCTATTTAATAACCCCCATCGTTTGGTCTCTTTTCAAGACCTCGGTATTATGCGTTTATTACACCGTTTAGACCGTCAAGAACTGGAAGACTATCGTTCTGAAGTTCTCGGCCCTCTCCTTAAATTCGACAAGGAGAGCAATCTCGCTCTGGAAGAAACATTATTAATGTATTTCGCGTGCGATACAGACCTGAATGCTGCAGGCGAAAAGCTTTATCTCCATCCGAACACCCTCCGTTACCGTCTCAAAAAGGCAACAGAGATCTTGGGCCGTGATCTATCTTCTCTTGAGAACCAAGTTAATCTATTTCTTGCCCTTAAGATTGGAAGGTTAAAATCATTATGGCAGGACTAAGCTGAGGTTCGAAATCTGTGGTTCGAATATCTCGCAGCCTACATT
>DATMYU010000096.1:0-3200 GCA_035560775.1 Desulfosporosinus sp. | reverse complement strand
ATTATTAGCAAATCTATCTATCAAGCAATCGATCGCCTGCTACAATAACCATGGCGACCGATTGCTTGAACTCACTCGGATCTCAATTCCCTGCAGAGCTTTCTCTGAAGCTAGATATTGATACATTGCTTGAAGCATGGGCGCCTCAGTGAGGAAATGCCCGAGATCGCCGACAGCCATACCGCCTTCAAGTGCGTCGAGTACAGAATGATGGTCAACGTCTCCGGTAATGAGCAGATCTGCACCCTTAAACAAAGCCTTCGGTACGAAGCGACCTCCGCTCCCGTTTACGATGGCAACTTTTTGCACTTCTTTCTCTAATGACCCTGCTAAGCGAACTCCAGATAACTCATAGGGCTGGGCATAGACACCCGGCTGGCTTAATAGGCCCAAAAAACGTTTCCATAAAGCGCCTAACGTTTCCGGATGCGTTAGATAACCACTCACGCCATACCCTCGCGCCTCACCACGATTGAGAAGGGGAGTAAGGTCATCCGCCTGCTCTTCCAAAATCTTCATCCCCTGTAGCCCCAGGACCTCTCCTAATGTTCGGCTGGAAGAAGCTATGGACTGGTCTAAATTCGTGTGGGCAGCGTAATATCCGATTTCATGTTGCAATAATCGAAGTGGGACTTGGGCTGCGGGATTATCTGATCTTAAGTTTTTGAGCGGACGAAAGATAATCGGGTGATGTGCTACGATGAGTTGGGCACCATAAGCTTTCGCTTCTTCGACTACTTCCAACGTTCCATCTAAGGAAATGAGGATGCGCTCGATGGGGACGGATCCGCTTCCAACGAGCAGCCCGACATTGTCCCAGGCTTCAGCCCACGATTTGGGCGCTATTCTTTCAATAATCTGAGCGACTAATCCAACCGTTACTGCCATATCCGTAATCCCTCCACCAAGGTCAATTCCTCAGAAACCTCTCTGATTTTGACTCCTATCTCTATACTATTAGACTTTTTCATTTGCTCCATGCGCTTTAACAGCATGCCACTATATTCGTCCAGATACCCGCTTAAGAGGTCCGTCCGTTCATCCAAGACAAGAGGTCCAAAATGCCAAACTAGTCTGTGTACAAGGCTTTCAAACCTCGCTGCCAGGATACTCCCATTCTCAACGAGGGGCTGCAACCGTTGATTCCACTCCTGCTCAATCTTTAGTAATCCCGCCACACCCCAACCGTCAACTTTAGAAAAAGCCATAACAACATATTTGCGGTCTTCTTCTTCCACCAACCGTTCTGCCTTAAGGCGCCACCCACCATCTAATAATGCCAAACGTACGGCGCCCTCCCCACCTTGCGGTTGCACGATGAGATCAGCCACGGAATTTAAAACGTCCGGTCGAGCACAAAGAATATCCAGCATAGTTTTTCCACCCATTCCTGCAAGAGTCAAGACATTGACTTCCCCAGGCTTGAGCGGCATCAATCCATCGCCAAACCGCACATCAATAACCGCCTCTAAATTCCGGCCCTTAACGGCAGCTAAGGCTGATTGATACGGCCCTTCATGGACGTCAACCGCTACTGCTTTCGATATCCGATGCGACTCATACAAGGCTATCGGCAAATACGCATGATCTGTTCCTATGTCCCCAAGTATTGTACCTTCTGGAACAAACGATGCGACGGTTTGTAGACGTAAGCCCAGTGTTATTGATACTGTCATATTTCACCTCATAAAGCTTCGATAAGGAACCACTCAAGTTGTTTTAACGACTTTTGCTTGTCGCCAGCAGATAGCCGGATTGGTCTAATTATACCACAAATGTCTTATATCCCCATAGTTGAAACTAGGGGCTTTACAGCAATAGCAGATAACAGGTTATCCAATAAAGAAAACTTGGCTGACGCCAAGTCGCAGGCGGCCGCCTAGTTGCACTGATACCACCCGAATTATGCCGCCTAAAACTTATACTTTCTGCCCTGGAATAAGCATTATTTCATTCATCAGTGGTGCCGCTTAAGCGACATGGGGGTCTGTATAGGTACAAAAAAACTTTTGACACAGCCTCAAATAGGCCATGTCAAAAGTCCTCGTTATCTTATTGGTTTAGAGTAACGCTCCCTCTATCTGTTCTCTCAGTTTTGGGTAACTTATTAAATCATCAGCTGTGACCACGGGAAGCTACCATTCCACTTCCATTTGTGTGTCCAAAAATACTAGCGTACGCGACGAGCACCAAGATAACGGCTCGTATAATAGCCTTTATCAAGGTTCGAAATGCCTACGCCAGCATTGGAAGCATCAACGAAACTTCCACCGCCGATATAAATGCCGACATGGGAGGCTCCCGAGGCATACGTTGAAAAGAATACCAAGTCCCCCGCTTGTAGTTTATCTCGGTTAACTGAGGACCCCGCTTTGTATTGCTCAGCAGTAGTTCTTGGCAAGGAAATCCCTGATTCCTTAAAGACGTACTGGGTATAACCCGAGCAATCAAACCCACTGCGGCTTGTTCCTCCAAAAACGTAGGGAACACCTTGTAGGCTGAGGGCATGTTCCACAAGTTCAGAACTAACAGAGCGTGAAACATTCGTTACAGGTGTTGTAGCCGCAACAGTCTTAACTGTTAGGTATGAGCCAGAGACCCATCCAGTTTGGCCATTGTACTCTACATTGTACCAATTATTCGTGTTTTTAGAAATCACAGTTACCTGAGCATTATTTGGTATGGACGAAAGTATCACTGAGGTAGAGACGGCAGATTCACGTAAATTAAGACCCGAGCTTGCAGTGACAGTTCCAACTGTTTTAGTTTTAGCCTCTTCTGATGGAACAGTTACTACGGGTGTTTCAGAGGTGTCTGCAATAGTTTTAACTGAAAGATATTGCCCAGAAACCCATCCAGTTTGGCCTTTGTATGTTACGTTGTACCAATTGGCCGCATTTTTAGATATGATGACTACTTGGGCATTGTTTGGTAGGGATGTAAGGGTTACTGCAGAAGTAGAGGCCGACTTCCGGAGGTTAAGGGACGAATTGGCCGTGACAATCCCGACTGTCTCAGTTTTGACCACCGCTTGCGCTCCGTATACAGGTTTAGCTGTATACGAAATTTGAGAAACTGCCAGTAGGCATACGGCCATAGCTACTAATTTTAGTACTTTCTTCAACTACTCACCTATCTTTCTAGTGTATTCAACACTTTTGCGAAGTCATCCGCTTAAATTATGACTAACTGTCTTACCT
>DATMYU010000095.1:0-6111 GCA_035560775.1 Desulfosporosinus sp. | reverse complement strand
ATTTTCCACGTTAGCGTTATCTGTTTTACCAAGATAAACCAGGTAGGTTAGGATATCAACATTACGACTAAAAATCAAACGCCCTTAAAGGCGTTTTTTTGTTTTACTCCTCATGATCCGGCTAACAAATGAATATCTTTTAGTCGAAGGAGGAGTGCCAAATGCGGATAATTATCTTCAAACGTCCATCATTTCGAAATATTGCTCTCTGGGGAATCCTTTTATTCGTCATGATCTCTTACCGCGAAAATGTCACCTCTGTTTTTTCTGGGAAACTGAAGCCTATTTACTCTGTAAACGTCAACACCCAAGCGATTGCTCTGACCTTTGATATCAGTTGGGGAGAGAAAACAGCAGAACCCATACTAGATATCCTCAAACGGGAAGGTATTCATGCCACGTTTTTTCTTTCCAGTCCTTGGGCAGACAAACATCAAAAATTGGTGCAAAGAATGGTTGCTGAAGGTCATGAAATCGGATCGCATGGAAACCGTCATATTGATCTCAATCTTTTAGGGGCAAGCGAAATCGAGAATGAAATCACCATATCTCAACAAGTCCTTGAACAAATAACTGGTCAGAAAGTCCGCTTAATTCGTGCACCAAATGGCGCCTATGATAATAAGGTCATCTCCACGGCGGATAAGTTAGGATATCGAGTGATCCAGTGGAGTGTTGATTCTCTAGACTGGAAACGACCCGGACCAAGCGCTGTCGTCAATAATGTACTTAATGGGATACGTTCTGGGGAAGGAGCCAAGCCCGGGGACATTATTTTATTTCATGCCTCTGACTCTGCACCAGATACCATTCAAGCCTTGCCAATTGTCTTGAAAGGTCTCAAAGCCAAAGGATACACTCTCCTTCCGGTTGGACAATTGCTTTCCCAGGCTAGCAGTACTTGGCCACCCGAAAGCAACCTTAAAGAGGAACCTATCAAACCTGCAACACCGGAATAAGTGAATAAACACCACTAATCTGTATTTCCACCTCCAACAACTCGCAAGAGTGGATCCGCCTTTTGCCGCGCTGCAACTTGCTCCAACGCTTTTTGAGCATCCGCTTTTAACCCACCGTCAAGCCCATTTTTCAGGGCGTGTTCCATTAAATCCTTACCTTCTTGGAATTGCCCTTTATCCAAAGCTTGAATCGCATTCACGTAGAAGATACAAGCTTCTCCCTGGGGAAGTACTTTTAGAGCGGCTAGACTGACTGACAACCCAGTAAGGTTGTTTTCATGAATAGCGAGCACAGCTTTTTTTGTCTCAAATAAGATATTCTTGGGCCGCCAGGTTTGGGCATCGATTAAATGGCTAAGCTCTAAAGCTTTTGCCCACTGCCCTTGTGCTATGGCCACATCAAATTCCACTGAAAGACATGTTGGATTATTGGGCTCTAGCTGTTGGGCGGCTCTAAGCTCAGAGTGGATTGACTGATCGTCACCTAGCATCATAGCCGCCTGAGCTAGGGTCAAATGCCTCAGCGACTGTTCCTTAAAAGGTAAGCTTTTCCAGTCTATTTCCTCTTCTGCTAATAAACGACGCGACTCGTCCGCATTCCCTTTTGATAATGACATTAACCCCTGCCCTAATTGACCTAGTGGTGTATTAGCAAATTGGTCTATGACGTTCTGAGCCTCCGTCAGTTTTCCCTCTTGCAAATTAAGTAAAAATAACCAGAACTGATGTTTTTCGTCTTGGTACTCTGCCAGTTTAAGCTCTAAGTCTTTGCCCCCAACGTTAAGTTCCAGCCGTAGTTTGGCATCCTTGATCACTTCCAGCCTATTAAACAAGCTCCCATGCACGTCCAACCACTGAAGTTGTACCTGTACCTCTTGAATATTGTAATCAGTGTCTGCTTTTCTTAAGCGCTCCATATGCCATAAGATTGGGCCAAGAATGATTGTTATTATGAACATCACGATGAAGAAAAACGTGGTCTGACGTCGTCTCTTAGGACTACGTTTGCGCCGTTTTAACAATCCTATCCCTCGTTTCCCCCCTGGACTTAGAACAATTATTACGAGAAGGTCTCTGTCCTAAAATCTGTTTATCTGATGCTTTGAATGCTTTAAACGCCTTTTAATGTCCTTTCCATGAAGAAAAACCTTCCCCAACAACTTCCGGCACCTCAGAAATAGCCAGAAAAGCCTGGGGATCTTGATCAAGCACAATTTTTTTGATTTGAGACAATTCTGTGCGATTGATAACACAATAGACAACTTGCTTAGCTTCTCCTGAGAAAGCCCCGGTCGCTTGAAAAAGTGTAACCCCTCTGCCAAGCTTTTCCATGATTTCCTCAGCAATTCTTTGCGGGCGCGCGGTTACCACCATAACTGACTTGGAGTGACTCAATCCCTCTTGGACAAGATCAACAACGCGCGTAGCTATAAACATGTAAATCAAGGCATACATAGCCATTTCGGGTCGAAATAAAATGGCAACCGCCAAGAAGATCACCACATCAATCCCCAGTAATATTTGACCCACACTGAACGAGGTTGTTCGAGCAAACAATACAGCTAAAATATCTGTGCCGCCAAGCGAACCACTGGAGCGGAATATTATACCCATTCCAATTCCAGATAGGACCCCAGCAGATATGACAGCAAGCAACGTATCATGGGTCAATGCCGGAAGATGCGTTGTCAGAGAAAGGGTGACAGAGAGTACACCAACACCCACGACACTAAAAATCAAGAAATTTCGTCCCACCAAACGAAGTCCCAGAATAAACAGGGGCAGGTTCAGTAGAAGAATCGTCCAGCTCACTGGCCAATTAAATAAATAATGTAATATAATAGCAATTCCCGTGACCCCACCATCCGCAATTTGATTGGGGATAATTAGTGTATTAATACTTATACTCACAATCGTAGCACCTATTATGATCCCTATAAGGTGTTTGAACAATTGCCACGGAAATTTTTCACGAAAACGTCTCCAGTACACTTGAACCCCCCGTTCATACATCCTTATCGATCCGTTGTTCATCCTTGTTGAATTATACTGCAGAGTCTCTTAAGAGACAACATAATAACCCCTTTAACCATTTTTGTGTTATGTTCATCGCTAGTTCAGCCTAATTCGGCTCTGAACTTCTTTGATGGGTACCGTATAATTAGCACAGACATCGTATAAATTAGTGATCGCGTATATATATTTGCTTGACAAAATACTTAATATTGAGTAAAGTAAATTTAGTGTCCTCGATAAGCGCTCGTAGCTCAGTGGATAGAGTGACGGTTTCCGAAGCCGGTGGTCGCAGGTTCAAATCCCGCCGGGCGCACCATAATGAAATTCAAGCCACAACTTTAGTTGTGGCTTTGTTTGTGTTTAATAGATAGGGCCACGATGCATCGTGCCCCTATCTACCATAGAAGAGGGTTGGTAAATATTATATTTTTACCAACCCTCTAATCTTTAACTTACCAGGTGACAAGCCACGTAATGGCCATTTCCGATATCCTTAAATTTAGGATCCTGTTCCTTGCAAATTCCTTGAACTTTGGGACAACGCGTATGAAAATGACAACCTGAAGGGGGATTAACTGGGCTTGGAACATCCCCTTTAAGGATAATGCGATCTCTCTTCATCGTTGGATCGGGAACCGGAATGGCAGATAACAGCGCGATTGTATAAGGATGCTGTGGATTCTTGTAGAGTTCCTCTGAATTGCAAAGCTCTACCATTTTACCTAAGTACATAACTACGATCCGGTCGCTAATATGCTTTACTATAGACAAATCATGAGCGATAAATAGATACGTTAAATTAAAGTCTCTCTGGAGATCCTCAAGTAAGTTAATGACCTGCGCCTGAATAGACACGTCCAAGGCAGATACTGGTTCATCGCAAACAATTAACTTAGGGTTAACCGACAGCGCCCTGGCAATACCTATCCGCTGACGTTGTCCACCCGAAAATTCGTGAGGATAACGTGCGCCATGATAAGGACTTAAGCCAACGACATCAAGGAGTTTGCGAACCCGTTTCTCACGTTCTGCTCGCTTGGAGACTCCATGGATCAGAATAGGTTCCCCAATTATATCCCCCACCCTCATCCGAGGATTCAAAGAGGCATATGGGTCTTGGAAAATCATCTGCATCTGACTGCGCATCTTGCGCATTTCTTCACCAGAAAGATCATTAAGAACTTTCCCCTCAAAGGTTACCGTTCCCTCAGTAGGTTCTAATAATCGTAAGATTGTCCGCCCAATGGTCGATTTTCCACAACCACTTTCTCCGACCATGCCAAGTGTTTCCCCACGTCGTATATCGAAAGAAACCCCATCAACTGCTTTAACATCACCTACGTGCTTTTGGACAACAATACCCTTTCGGATGGGGAAATACTTCTGAAGATTTTCAACTTTCAAGAGCGTTTCCGTTTTATTTATAGTCTCAGTCATGCCGCTTGCCCCTTTCTTCATATATAGAAAACTAAGGCTAGCACCAAGCCTTCAGGTGTCGGCGATCGACTTAGTTGCACTTATGCGCTGGCCAAGGATGGCCGAGTGTCCCTGAAGCCAAGACTCGAACCTGACGTTCGAGATTAGAGCGCTGCCAAGGATGGCTTGTGCGCCGTGATGGCGAGAAGGGACCTTCCAGAAAGTATATAACCTTTAATTATACTTTCTGGCTAGTATAAGAAGCAACTGACGAAATGGCCTGTTTCAACTTCCTGCAGTGTAGGTTCTTGTTGTTCACAAATCGGCTTTTTGTGTTTACAGCGCGGTGCAAAATTACAGCCCTTAGGCAAGTGACGCAAATCAGGTGGTTGCCCTTCAATTGGCTCCAGACGTTGTTTTTGGGACTCATCCAACTTAGGTAATGACCCTAACAATCCCCAGGTATAAGGATGCTTAGGAGCTGCGAACAACGCACAAGCATCCGTATATTCAACCGTATTTCCCGCATACATAACTAAAACCTTTTGACATAATTCAGCCACAACCCCTAGGTCGTGGGTAATCAACATAATGGCTGTGCCAAAGTCCTTTTTCAAATTGTTCATCAAATCCAAAATTTGTGCTTGTATTGTCACATCCAAGGCAGTGGTTGGCTCGTCAGCGATGAGGAGTTTGGGGTTACACGACAGGGCCATAGCTATCATGACACGTTGTCGCATACCTCCACTAAATTGATGCGGGTAATTGTCCACACGGCTTTCCGCTTCTGGAATACCCACCTTCTTCAACATTTCGATGGTCTTTTTTTTAGCCTCCGAGCGTGAAATCTTCTGATGAAGTACAATTACTTCCATGATTTGCTCTCCAACCGTAAGCACGGGGTTCAAGGAGGTCATGGGATCCTGAAAGATCATAGCAATCTCATTACCTCGGATCTTCATCATTTCAGATTCCGAGGCTTTGATCAAATCGTTACCATTAAATATTACTTCTCCACTAACAATTTTCCCAGGAGGTGCAGGGATGAGACGCATAATAGACATAGCTGTAATACTTTTTCCTGAACCTGATTCTCCCACAACGCCAAGAGTTTCCCCTTTTTGAATTTCAAGATCAACTCCATCGACCGCCTTAACGACACCAGCATCCGTGAAGAAGTGAGTTCTAAGATCCTTCACTTGAAGCAAGAGTTCTCGACTCATCTCTTATCTCTCCTCATTAAATAGGCTTTTCTCAGATATAGTAAACTGTCTGAAATATGACAGATCACCCATTCTCCCTGATACCTGCATTATCTTATTAATTCTACAATTTAAGATTCTATTCGTCAATAGAAACTCATCACCTTAAAAATATCACTTTTAAGATTGTCGATACATTCCTTTATATTCTTATTCAGATAATACTTTTGCACCCCAAAATCCTCTAATTGTTGCTTGCAAAAATCATTATTATCCGCTAAAAATCTTCTGCATAACTCCTCATAATTAGGTTCGGATTGTTGTTTTTCCCGCTCTAGTGCCCGTAACAGCCTGACTCCATCATCAACCTCAATATAAAGTGGAATAACATTAAGCGCTCCAAAATAACTTTGGAGGTTTCTATAGGACTCTAGTGTGGCAATCAGAAGATAATAATTATCCTGTGACAAATTAATTTGACCGTCGTCAATCGTACAATAGGACCATCTGCCCTTAAT
>DATMYU010000094.1:0-6683 GCA_035560775.1 Desulfosporosinus sp. | reverse complement strand
AGTTATAACAAAATGTTTAGATTCATACTTCGACCTAAAGGCATTAAGAAATTAAAACAGGACCTGTCCCTGACTCAAACAGGACGTTTAAGTCAGGGCGCTACCAGGATGGCAAAGTCCCGTGATGAACTGATGCCACGATGCCATGGACGACAACCTCTATCCCTCCGTCAACCAAACAATCTCACCCTCTTCGAAGACTGGGATAATCGGTAAAATGTTTGGGGTTGAACAATAAATTAAATCTTGTTCAAAGCCAAGAGAGATGAGCTTTTTTCCGTGAACTGACTCACGGATCTTATCCATAAGCTGATTCTCTGCACTGTGATATAACATTCGTGCAGCTTCACCTAAATCGTTGATCGCTACATTTGGACCCAAGGCATCAATGAGCATTCCGGCGCAAAGCGTATCCGGAAGATCAAAACGTTCTTCTGTGCCCGCGCAAAACACCACGATCCCTTGATATTTACTGTTATCTTCAAATTGCCGTAAGACAGCCGTAACGATACTCTGCATATTTAGAAAAGAAGCCATCCAGATCATAGGCGCAGCGACTGCATCACGTATAGCCCGTGTGCCGTTCGTCGTCGTCATAATAACTCTTTTGCCCCCTACTTTTTCCGGGACATAATCAAAGGGCGAATTCCCTAGGTCAAAACCTTCGATCTTCAGCCCCTGACGCTCCCCACCCAATAAAGACCCAGGAACGGTTAACCGCCTTTCTATGGCCTCTTCCGACGTAAGCGCCGGAATGATAGCCTGACACCCATTGGCTAAAGCGGTTACCATCGTACTTGTGGCTCTCAAAACATCAATCACAATGACTAATTTATCTTCTAGATAAGGTATCAGCGGTGATCCCGCATTTGGTAATACTTCAATCTGCATATGATTACTCCATCCATATACTAAACTTATACTTTTTTTATAAGAATGGGCGTAAAACCGCTATCCCTTCAGGGTAGTAAATGTAGGCCCATCCGTTGCTTAACCTCTTTCGAGGGACAGTCTTTGTGATAGTGAGAACTGTCAAACTCCACACTACATTGCTGTAGGTAATGCGTATCTCTACTCTGTTACCAAATAGAGAATCCGTCATCATCTCGACAATGATAATTAGGCTTTTTGCACTCATAGCACCGAACCTTACCTCAGTTCTACTTAACTATGAGCGATTAGCAACGGTCTGATGCGTCAACCGTAGGTATCATGACCTAACTATCGTAGTACCCGTTTCCGGGTACTTAGTCTGGTGAACTTAGCTCCGTTTCAGAAGCTATCCCTTTAGGGTAGCGGGTAGTTCACTCTATCTTACTAACCTTAACCTTAACTATATTCAACTTTTTGTCTGGAAATCCTGCCTATTCATTGATTAAACTTTATATTTTGCCAGTCATTCTAACCGTTGGCACTAAAGAAAAATATATTTGGTAGTACCCCGCCGTCGCAAACCTTCAGTACTTATATAAAAATGACCACGACTTGATAATTCAAGACGCGGTCATTTTTGTGCTTGTTTACTCTTTCCGCCAGCGTAGGTTCGGTTTCCGAGCCGCACTCACTTCGTCCATGCGCGTTAATAACGTAGTATGTGGTGCAGTCTTGACAAGATCCGGATTACTTCGAGCCTCCTCGGCGATCTGTATGAGAGCCTGGGCAAATTTATCCAGCGTTTCAATGTTCTCGGTTTCTGTTGGCTCGATCATCATAGCCCCTTCAACGATCATCGGGAAATAAATAGTCGGGGGATGATAGCCATAGTCCAACAACCGTTTAGCGATATCTAAGGTAGTAACCCCTGTTGATTTCAGATTTTTGGAAGTTATAACAAATTCATGTTTGCAAATTCGTTTAAAAGGCAAGAAATAAAGATCTTTGAGAAGATCCATTAAGTAGTTTGCATTTAAAACTGCATTTTCTGACGCCGCCTTAAGCCCTTCGCCACCTAGGCTTCGAATATAGGCATAGGCCCTAATAAGTACTGATACGTTGGCATAAAACGTGCGTACCCGGCCAATGGATAATGGCAAGTTCTTCTCCAGCGAAAAGGTTCCATCCTGACGGCGAACCACCAGAGGTTTTGGAAGATAAGGTGCCAGGAATTCTTTGACCCCAACTGGTCCAGCTCCCGGACCACCGCCTCCGTGAGGGGTGGAGAACGTCTTGTGCAAGTTGAGATGTACAACGTCAAAACCCATATCTCCAGGGCGTGTGATACCCATAATCGCGTTGGTATTCGCTCCATCGTAGTACAATAATCCTCCCACATTGTGGATCAACTTAGTAATTTCTAAGATGTTTTCATCAAAGAGGCCCACCGTATTGGGATTCGTCAGCATGAGTGCGGCTACTTCCTCATTAGCCACTTTTTTCAAAGCCTCAAGATCAACCCCGCCGCGGTCATTGGATGGAACCTGGATGATCTCGTAACCAACCATCGCAGCCGTCGCTGGATTTGTCCCATGGGCAGAATCTGGAACAATTACTTTTGTGCGTTTAGTATCTCCACTGTGCTGATGATAAGCTTTTATAATCAACATTCCTGTCATTTCACCGTGGGCGCCAGCAGCTGGTTGAAGAGTGAAAGCATCCATTCCCGTCAATTCACAGAAGTCTTCTTGCAATTCCGCCATAAGCTGTAAAGCCCCTTGCGTCAAAGACTCTGGTTGGTAGGGATGAAGGGCTGTGAAACCGGACAAACGAGCCAGCCTTTCATTAACCTTCGGATTATATTTCATGGTGCAAGACCCCAGTGGATAAAAACCCGTGTCCAAGCCGTAATTAAGGCTGGAAAGTCGCGTGAAGTGACGGACGACGTCCACTTCAGAAAGCTCCGGGAGTTGAGGTTCCTCCTGCCGTAAAAAATATGTAGGGATAAGCGTTTCCACAGGAACTTCCGGCACATCACACGAGGGTAAACTGACCGCGCTTCGGCCCTTGGCGCTGAGTTCAAAGATAAGTGGTTCTAACACTTGCATTGGATTTCCCCCAATCTGACCACGAGCTGGTCAATATCTATTTTACGCTTCGTCTCGGTCACACAGAAGAGAAGATGATGATCGAGTTCTGGATAGAAGCGGGCAAGATCAAGTCCACCGATAATTCCAGCTTCTAGAAGCAAGGTATTGACTTTAGCTGGATCGATCTTCGTCTCAACCACAAATTCATGGAAAAACGGCCCAGAAAACGCCAATCTCATCCTTGGAATTTTGGCAATCTCTCGCGCAGCATAGTGAGCATTCTGCAAATTGAGATAGGCTAGTTCTTTGAGCCCTTTTTTCCCAAGCGCGCTTAAATGCATCGTAAAGGCTAGGGCGCAGAGCGCTTGATTCGAGCAAATGTTCGACGTGGCTTTTTCCCGCCGGATATGTTGCTCGCGGGCTTGAAGGGTTAAGACAAATCCCTTGTTTCCATTTTTATCCACAGTGACTCCTGCAATGCGCCCTGGCATCCGCCGAACAAATTTATCTCGAGTGGCTAAGAAGCCTAGATACGGACCTCCAAAATTGAGGGGGTTACCAAAGGCTTGCCCTTCCCCAACAGCAATATCTGCTCCGTTTTCTCCTGGAGACTTCAGTAATCCCAAAGAAACGGGATTAACCGTCATGACTAGAAGAGCCCCCTTGGCATGCGCAAGCTGTGCGATTTCCTCCGCTCTTTCAACCCCTCCAAAGAAATTGGGACTTTGGATAAGCACAGCCGCAATATCTTCGTGCAGCGCTGCTTCAAGAGCGGATAAATCCGTTGCACCAGCCTTAAAAGGGATTCCCACAAGTTCTACGCCCCGTGGCCGTAGGTAGGTCTTTAGAACGTCACGATATTCTGGATGCACGGTTTCCAATACGAGTATTTTTTCCCGTCGTGTCGCATCACAAGCCATCAGGGCAGCTTCCGCTAAAGCCGAGGCTCCATCATACATAGAGGCGTTAGCTGCATCCATCCCGGTTAACTCACAGACCAACGTCTGATATTCATAGATTGCTTGAAGCGTCCCTTGACTAATCTCGGGTTGGTATGGGGTATAGGCGGTGTAAAACTCGGACCTCAGTAACAATTGATCCACAAAGCTCGGAATAAAATGTTCATAGGCACCAGCTCCAAGGTAAGAACTGTAATCCTCCACCGTTTTATTAAGATTTGCCAACCCTTTGACATGTTTAACCAATTCCTGCTCAGCCATCCCGCCACGAATGTCGAGAGGGCGTTGCAAACGGACTTCTGTTGGGATATCTGCAAAGAGATCTTCTGTCGACTTAGCCCCAATACGGGCTAAGAGCTGATCCCGCTGGCTATCCGTATTCGGTACAAAATCCATTCTAATGTTCCTCCTCTGTCAGAAACGTTTCGTACTCAGCAGCCGTCATCATGCTTTCAAGAGAGGATAAATCATCCGCTTCGAGCTTAATCAGCCAACCTTCTCCATAGGGATCATTGTTCAGCAAATCTGGTGCATCCAAGACCAGGGTATTCACTTCAACGACCGTTCCGCTGATTAAAGTCGTAATATCAGAAACCGCTTTCACGGATTCTACCGTACCGTAGGATTTTCCAGCTGCCACCCTAGAACCTTCCTCGGGAAGCTCAACAAACACTACATCTCCAAGACTTTTCTGCGCATGATCGGTAATCCCCAACGTTACAATGTTGCCTTCTACCAAGGCATAGTCATGTTCTTTGCTATATTTTAATTCAACTGGATTCATCTAAATCATCCTCCTAATAGTTTTGTTATCTACCCTAAATGAATAAAGAAAACTTGGCTGGCACCCGAAGACACTGTCTTCGCACGTATTAGTCATTCTGTCAGCCTCAGCGAAGGCAGCTGCCTAGTTGCACTTATACCACCCGAATTATGCTACCCGAAACTTATACTTTCTGCCCTGGAATAAGCATTATTTCATTCATCAGTGCTGCCGCTTAAGCGGCATGGAAGTCTGTAAAGGTATTATAAAAGCATCCACTAAACTTACGTTCAGTCTAGAAACCTTACGCATGGACTAAGCGACTGTCGTATGATGTAGGATATTTCACCTCTCCCTTTCGAACCTCGGGCTTCGCGACTCGCTCGTCGACTTGACCCCGTTTATAAAACAGCGTGGGAATTATCTTAGCTTGCACGGTTTTCCCACGGATTAACACCTCTAGCATATCCCCTTGAACTGCCCAATCTGCACGAATCAATCCTAAAGCAATATTCTTATTAAGGGTCGGCGAGAAAGAGCCTGAAGTAACAAATCCAATCTCTTCACCATTCTTCTGAATTGGATAATGGGAGCGGGCAATGCCGCGCCCAATCATTTCAAGACCTACCAGTTTACGCTCTATCCCTTGCTCTTTTTGAGCTTGGAGTGCCACTTTACCGACAAACGCTACTTTATCTAATTTAACAAACGAACCAAGCCCTGCTTCTAATGGAGAAATATCCGCACCTAATTCATTGCCGTACAAAGGCAGGCGAGCCTCAAACCGCAATGTGTCACGAGCGCCCAAGCCGATCGGTTGCACCCCTTCTGGGGCACCAATTTCTAAAATTTTTCGCCATAATTGCCGTCCATACTCAGGTGCAGCATAGATTTCAAACCCGTCTTCTCCCGTATAGCCCGTGCGAGAGATAAGGCATGGTACGCCGTCAATTTCTCCGTCTCGAAACGTGTAGTAATTTAGTTTTGAGAGATTAACATTTGAAATTCGTTGCAGAATCACTTCTGCCAACGGTCCTTGCAAAGCGAGTTGCGCATACTGATCGGATACATTGTCGACACTTACCTCAAAATCTTTGACTTGCCCAAGCATCCAAGTGTAATCCTTATCCGTGTTACTAGCGTTAACGACAAGCAAGAAATGTTCTAAATCATAGCGATAAACGAGCAGATCATCGACAACCCCACCGTTAGGGTAACACATAGGAGAATAGAGGATTTTTCCATCCTCCAACTTATTTGCATCATTAGTAATCAGATTTTGGACAAATCCCAAGGCTTCTTTACCATAAACATCAATTTCTCCCATATGTGAAACATCAAAAAGCCCAGCCTTAGTCCGAACAGTCTGGTGTTCTTCAATCACCCCAGCATACTGAACAGGCATTTCCCACCCACCAAAGTCAATTAATTTCGCCTTTGCCGCTCTATGTTCCTCGTAAAGCGGAGTTCTTTTCACTTCAGCCATATTAACGCCTCCTTTATTCTATCACCAGAGTAGTATTCACTAGATCAACAACCAAACCTTAACTGATAAAGAAAACTTGTCTGGCGCCCGAAGACACTGTCTTCGCACGTATTAGTCATTCTGTCAGCCGCAGGCGCTGGCCATGGACGGCCGAGTGTCCCTGTAGCCAAGGATGGCGAGAAGGGACCGCCGGCGGCCGCCTAGTTGCGCTTATACCACCCAAAACTTATACTTTCTGTATAGGTATAAAAGAAAAAGGACAGAGAAGGTGCATCAATCGCACCTTCTCTGTCCTTTAACCTGAGAGATTTGCCGTCTCCAGCTTCCCCTTTGGTGTTCTCTGTTATGAGAAACTCTCCAGAGTTCCGTCTTCTAGCAGTACGTTTGCCTGAGAGTTTCCCTCCCTTGAAAAGCGAATCCAAGGGATTTTCTCCTTCGGCGTCTGGATTTACCAGATCTCTCCTACTAGTGTCATCCGGTTTATATTTCCTTAATTTATGATACTTATATAT
>DATMYU010000093.1:0-4467 GCA_035560775.1 Desulfosporosinus sp. | reverse complement strand
CCCTTGTAGCCTGGACAAGGATTATTTGTTGATTGGTGTGTTATCTACATAAAACTAATCTGGCAGATAGAAAAAGGAAAAGGAGAAAGTGTATGAATAAAAAATGGTTAAGTAAAAAATGGATGACCATTGGGCTAGTAAGTGTTTTGGTCTTGGGAGGAGGTTATTGGGCCTACAAACATTTTGCCACTAAAACTGCCGTGACCGCTAACATTACAGCGAAAGCAAAAATAGGAAATGTGAGCAAGGTGATTACCGCAACCGGTACAGTGAACTTCCCCCACTCGATTCCCTTACAATTCTCAAACAATGGGCAGGTGGTTGAACTAAATATCAAGGATGGTGATTCAGTAAAGAAAGGGCAAGTTCTTGCACGAATTGATGATGCCGATCTTAAGACAGCCGTAGTGCAACAACAAGCCAACTTAACGACAGCTCAAGCAAAACTTAAATCCCTGCAAGAAGGATTTAACGCCCAAACAAAAGCAGACGCTCAGTCGGCACTCGCTAAAGCCGAGCAGGAAGTGACCTCTGCGCAGCAGAGCCTAACGACAGCTCAACAGAATGCAGAGCAGAGTTATTTAAACAATCAGGTGTCACTCGCCGAGCAGAATGTAAAACAGGCTAGTGATGATTTAGGTAAGGCGCAGCAAAGTGGCACTGCATCTTCTACAGCCCTGAACCAAGCTTTAGAGGCACTCACAACTGCTCAAAATGCAAAAAATGGAGGAGCGGCACAGACTTTGGCTTCTGTACAGGCGCAATATCGTTCTGCTCAGGCAGATTTAACGGCGGCGCAATACAAGGTGAAGCAGCAAGAGTCTGGTCCGACAGCAGCAGACGTGCAATCGGCTCAAGCCAGCATCGTCCAAGCACAGGCTCAGCTTGATAGTGCCAATACGAAATTAGCAGAAGCCACAATATTAGCGCCGACAGATGCTGTGGTTATCGATTCTGGGTTGCAACTGTACCAATACACAACTGACGACTCAATGATCACGATCACACCATCGGAGGGCACGGGGAGTAATCTTGAAGTGGCAGCGACGATTGATCAGGCAGATATTGCTCAGGTCAAAATTGGACAGACGGTGGATATTACTCTTGATGCTTACCCAGATGAACATAGCAGTGGGACTGTGAGCTTAGTTGCCCTTCAAGGGAGCACCGCTTCGAATGTGACAACGTTTGAAGTCACGGTGGCGATAGAAAAAGCCAGTGATAAGCTTCGTTCGGGAATGAATGCCAACATTGACATCAGTGTGGCAGAGGTCAAGAATGTTCTAACTGTTCCTAGTGAAGCGATTAAAACTAGTGGAACGAAGAAACAAGCTATAGTGGTCGCAACAACAAATGCCAATAGTCCAGCCCAAGCAGGTCAGACAACGCAAAATGTCACGGTAGAAATTGGCTTAGATGATGGAACGAATGTAGAAATCAAAAGCGGCTTGAAAGAAGGGCAAGAGGTTGTTATTGCAACTAGCTCACCCGCGACGACCTCGACAACCAAATCTAGTTCTGGATTATTGGGTGGTGGTGGCGGTGGCGGTTCTGCTGGCGGTCCTCCTCCTAACTGAGCTTAAGGGCAGCGAATTATGAACTAAACTTGCTTAAACAGATAAGTTGGGAGGGACCTCATTTGATAAATCTCAAAGGAATCAAAAAGATATATGCTAATGGTGACATACAAGTAGCTGCTTTAGGAGGGGTGTCTCTTCACGTGGGAGCAGGGGAGTTTGTGTCAATTATGGGACCCTCGGGTTCTGGGAAGTCGTCAATGATGAACATTCTAGGCTGTTTGGATACACCAACTGAGGGTGAGTATTATCTCGACGGGACCGATGTAGCAAAGGCTAGTGGTGACGATTTGGCTATGATCCGTAATCGCAAGATTGGGTTTATCTTTCAGGGATTTAATCTTCTTGCCCGGACGACGGCTTTAGAGAATGTGGAACTCCCCATGCTCTATGCAGGGACGGGAAGTAAAGAAAGACAGACACGTGCCATTACGTCGTTAGAATCCGTTGGTCTTGGAGCGCGGATTCATCACCGCCCCAAAGAACTCTCAGGTGGGCAGCAGCAGCGGGTAGCCATCGCACGTGCGCTCGTCACAAACCCTGCGATCATCCTAGCGGATGAGCCTACAGGGAACCTAGACAGCCGATCGAGTGAAGAAGTTATGGCAATCTTTCAACGATTGCATGCTGCGGGAAATACCATTGTCATCGTGACACATGAACCCGATATCGCAGAATTCACTCAAAGAATTGTGCGGTTCCGTGACGGTCGTATTGAAAAGGACGAAATGGTGGAAAATCAGCGCAAGGCCCAGGCACAGGTTCTTGCAGAAGGAGTTGCTAGGTGAACTTTTTTGAAAGTATTCGGGTTTCTTTGCGGGCTTTGCGGGCTAATAAATTGAGGTCATCATTGACGATGTTGGGGATTATTATTGGTGTGGCAGCGGTCATTGCTATGGTCGGAATCGGGAATGGAGCAACCGCCTCGATCACTTCATCGATTGAGGGCATGGGTTCGAACCTTCTTACGATTAGCTCGGGACAGTCGAATTCTGGAGGAGTCAAAGGGGGGGCTGGTAGCTCAGACACCATAACGATGACTGACGTTGCTAAGATTGAAGCAATAGGAACTGCGGTCAAAGCCGTCGCCCCAGTTTCGAATACTAATGCGCAGGTGGTCTTTGGTTCTGGAAACACTTCTACGAGTATTAATGGAACGACAGAGAACTATGCAAAAATTAAAAATGTTACGATGACCCGGGGCCGCTATATTACCGAAGAAGACGTGAGTAGCAATGCAAGAGTTGCAGTACTCGGCCCAACCGTAGTGGAAAACCTCTTGGGGGACGCGAATGCAACAATTATTGGGAGCATCATTAAAATAAATAACGTGCCTTTTCAAGTCATTGGGGTGACGACCGCTACAGGGTCAACTGGGATGCAGAGTAGTGATGATATGATTACCGCGCCAATCTCAACTGTTCAAGCGCGCTTAATCGGGAAAAAGACGCTACGCAATATTTTGGTCTCGGCTTCTTCTGCTGACCTTATGCAAACGGCAGAAGATGAGATTACGGCGGCTTTGCATAAGTCCCATAATATTTCAGAGGGCAAAGATAACGACTTCACGGTTCAGAATCAGGCTGATATGTTAGAAACCATGACATCAGTAACCGAAACCTTGACCATGCTTCTTGGAGGCATCGCGGGCATTTCCCTGCTGGTCGGGGGAATTGGAATCATGAATATTATGCTTGTTTCAGTCACCGAACGAACTCGAGAGATCGGAATCAGGAAAGCGATCGGGGCTAAAGGCAAAAATATTCTATTGCAGTTCCTTATTGAGGCGGTCGTGCTCAGCGCTTTGGGAGGAGGAATCGGTATTGCCATCGGCACTGCAGGATCGAGCCTTGCAGGAAAAGCACTAACGTTACAAACGAGCATTTCCATGACTTCCGTGTTAATTGCATTCGGTTTCTCGGCTGCAATTGGCATCATCTTCGGGGTCTTTCCAGCACGAAAGGCCGCTGCAATGGATCCTATTGATGCCTTAAGATATGAGTAATTAATGCAAGAACGAGGGACAGTAGGGGTACAGTACGTTTTTTGTCATAGAGTATTGTGCAATGATCTTCTTTAATGAGGGTCTTTTTCTTACCTAAGTTCAAATTTCTTAACAAATTCTTAATACAATCATGCTTAGATATCGATATCTCTGTAGTATTCTAATCCCAGAAGAAGTTTCAACTTAGATAGAAAAAAACTACATGAAAAAGATGAAAAGCCGTCCTTGCTGTGGGACGGCTTTTCATTACAATTTTATATTCCCCATGTGTTTATCCCAGGCTCTTCTGAAAGGTGGCGCTTTTTCTATGCCCATAAGGCGGTAACTTGATGCTGAAATCAGCTTAGGCCAGTCACGCATACCAATCCTAGATCAAGAAAACGGCTTTGTTCCAAGCACTTTGTTCCGAGCATGACTCTACTAAGTCCATGCTAAAAGAAGGAAAATCATTAGTTCGCGTTGAATATTGGCGGGAAACAAATTTAATAGATCGTGCATTTTATCCCATTTTATCCGATAGCTTAGTGCCTGGATAAGTTCAACCATACTTCAGGTGGAGTTTAAAACTCCACCTGAAGTATGGTTCGTAAATACATTACTGAAGGAATAAGGTGTTGAATGCCATGGGATTCTTTCGACCGCAACATATAATAGAAAACTACGAAAACGCCATTGAGGAGATTATAACTTACGATAATTTTAATCGAACCAGAAAATTAGCAATAATTTTGTTCTTGGGAAACTTTATGCTTCTTTTTATCGACTATATCAACAAAGTCAAGGGTCTTTGGGTTATTGATGATGGTTATAAGTATTTATTTTATTCTCATGTCGTTTTAGGTTTGGTTACACTCCTTTATATTTTAGTTTTCTACAGAATTATAG
>DATMYU010000092.1:0-5867 GCA_035560775.1 Desulfosporosinus sp. | reverse complement strand
CTGTAAAGGTATAAAAAATAAGCCCTTTTTGATAAGAGATTTGAGGATGTAATTATGGATATCATTTTGGCTCATCGCCAAATGGATTTTGATGCGTTGGCGTCGATGGTGGCCGCCCAAAAGCTTTATCCCAATAGCGTGTTGGTCATAGACGGCAAACCTAATGTCTATGTTCAAGACTTTTTGGCGCTATCTAGGGATCAACTGCGGTTTCGCAAAGCTCAGGAAATTAACGTAGATGAGGTTTCCCGAGTCATCTTAGTAGACACCCATGACCTGCGCCGGGCGGGTCTGCTGGGCGAAAAAGTGGCTCTAATTCCTGGAGTTGAGGTGGAAATTTATGATCATCATCCCTACTCAGGAAAGCTCGAACCCGGGATGGTTATTGAACCGGTTGGAGCTTGTGCAACGCTCCTCGTTGAAAAATTGGCAGGGGTTGGATTACCCTTAAGCAGTTTCGAAGCGACTTTAATTGCTATCGGAATTTATGACGATACCGGAAGTTTGTTGTTTGATAGTACCACAGTTCGTGATGTTCGCGCTGTGGCTTATTTGTTAGAGCAAGGTGCGAACTTAGGGGTTATTGCACAATATTTAAGACGACCGCTGGCAGAGGAACAAAAAGAACTATTGCAGCATTTGTTAGACCAAGGTCAGACGGAGCTCTTCGATGGGTTATCGGTCTATCTTACGTATGCTGAGACAGAGGACTATGTCGGCGGGCTTGCGCTGTTGGCTCATAAAGTAGGGGAACTGGAAAGTGTTGATACATGGTTTCTCTTGGTCAAGATGGAGAATCGGGTGTACCTTGTGGGCCGTTCAAGAGGCAGAGGTTTGCCGGTCAATCAATTAGTACAGTTATTTGGTGGGGCGGGTCATGAGAGAGCGGCTTCTGCTACAATCAAGGATGCTGAACTTCCAGTTATATTGAAGCAACTACGTACGGCGATTCAGAGCCGTGCTACGCGTCCTCACCTTGTCCGGGATATGATGAGTTATCCGGTTAAGACCGTATCTCCGGAGACGCGGCTAGGTGAGGTCGAACAAATGCTCTTGCGTTATGGACACACTGGAGTGCCGGTCACAGAGGATAAGTGTTTGGTGGGAATTATTTCTCGGCGTGATGTAGACAAGGCGATTAAACATGGTCTGCAACACGCTCCAGTGAAGGGTTTTATGACGAAAAATGTGACAACGGTGGATGTTGAGGCGTCTTGGCAGGATGTTCAGCGACTGATGGTCCAGCACGACATTGGACGTCTCCCCGTGGTGGAAGAAGGTAACGTCGTGGGCATCGTTTCCCGGTCTGATGTTCTGCGTCTTGTTCACGGCAGCACGGTTCCTATTGAGACACAACTTGTTCGAGAACGTAGTATCGCGATGCGTCAGGATATTTTAGATTTGATAGAAGGTCTGCCGAAAGAGATACAGAATATCCTTGAAAAGGTAAGAGATACCGCGGAGCAAGAAGGGTGCTCTGTTTATCTTGTAGGTGGGTTTGTCAGGGATTTACTACTATTTTCTCCCACTCGAGATTTGGATTTCGTGGTGGAAGGGAGTGGCGGTCAATTTGCCCGGGCCTTAATGAAATGTATGCCGGATGGTAAAATAACCCAACATGTTAAGTTCGGAACGGCCCAAATCATTTTTCCTGATGGGAGTCACCTTGACGTAGCTAGTACGCGGTGGGAATATTATTCCTTCCCCGGCGCACTTCCCCAAGTGGAAGAATCTTGTCTGCGTGATGATCTGTTCCGGCGCGATTTTACCATTAATACGATGGCAATTTGTTTGAATGCTGATCGTTTCGGAGAACTCGTGGATTATTATGGCGGTAAGCGAGATTTACAGCAAAGAGAAATTCATTGTTTACATAATCTCAGCTTCATTGATGACCCTACTCGGATGGTTAGGGCTATACGTTTTGCTGATCGTTATGGTTTTAATATTGCTAAAGAAACCATTGATGCGTTCAATACTGCAATTGAGACTGGTGTTCTTTCCGAACTTAGCGTTGAGCGTTTTACGGAAGAAATCTTGCTTATCTTCAAAGAAGTTAACTATTTGGCTATGGGTCAGACCTTAATTCGGAGTGGCTTGTTCAAAGCGTGGTTTGGTGAGGATTATCCCTGGAACTTTAACTCTGAAGATAGGGAGGTCTCTGTTAATTGGTCGTTGAACATGCGTTGGCTAAGCTCAATTTCTAAAATGGACTCGCCTGTCATCGAAAAATTGCTTGATCGAGTATGCTTGAATAGATCTCTTAGGGATGAAACAATGACCTTTGTACATTTGCGCGAGTGTTTAACGAAGCCGTTGACATTGAGTGAGATGGACAAATTGCTAGCCAAAGTCCCAAAAGGAGTTGTAATAGTTTTGGCCCGGGATGAACGATTTAATAGACTAATGATGGAATACCTGGAGGCCAGTGAAAAGATTAACATGTCCCTAGATGGGAAGGCTCTTATACAGATGGGTATTGAGGAAGGGCCAAAGATTGGAGAAATCCTAGATGAAGTGCGCTTGGCTTGGCTCCAAGGTCGAATACACACCTTAGAAGAAGAGCAGGATTTAGTACGCCAGCGCTTTAATGCCCTGCGTTGAAGGAGGAAAGAATTTGTTGGGTTTCGATTTACCGACCATTATTGCTAATATTCCTGCCTTGATGATTGGTTTTGCTTTTCACGAATTTGCTCATGCCTGGGTTGCTGACCGATTAGGTGACCCGACACCGCGCAGTCAAGGGCGCTTAACGTTAAATCCTATCGCCCATTTGGATCTTTTTGGAACCCTCATGGCTCTCTTATACCGATTTGGTTGGGCTAAGCCGGTGATAACTAACCCCCAATATTACAGAGGAAATAAAAGACGGGGACACATGATGGTTGCCTTGGCTGGTCCGATCATGAATTTATTCATGGCGTTTGTGGTAATGTTTTTATGGTTTCTGACCATGCATTGGATGGGAGCATCTGAGTGGAGCAGTATTATCTCGCTTATCTTTCAATCCACTGTGCTCATGAATCTGGGCTTAGGGATCTTTAATCTTTTGCCGATTCCTCCTCTTGACGGATTTGCCGTTTTAGGAGGGCTATTGCCTGAACGTTTTGCTCCTCAATTGCATGTCTTAGAGCAGTATGGAATGATTATTCTAATAGTTCTGCTCTTTACGGATATTCTTAGTAAGGTGCTTTTCCCTGCAGTAAATGGAATAGCTTACGCCTATCAATCAATTATAACCCTGATATTAACTCCGTTTTTAGGATAAATGTGGTTCCAATAGAATCAATGGCAGCCAATAAGATCGAGATACTGCTCAAGATGAAGATAATAAAAAAGGAGCGTTAGTGATGAAAGGTAGAATATTAAGTGGAATGCGTCCGACAGGGGCGCTGCATATTGGGCATCTAAGTGTAATCCAGAACTGGGTCGCCTTACAGGAAGAGTATAAGTGCTATTTTTCCATTGTGGATCTGCATGCGTTGACCACAGGGTATGAAGATAGATTAGACTACCCTCGTCTACGGCGAGAGATTGCCCTAGATTGGCTTAGTGTGGGAGTTGATCCTGAAAAAAGTGCTGTCTTTGTACAATCTCAGGTCAAAGAACACTCCGAACTTCATTTGCTATTTTCTATGTTTACACCCTTGTCCTGGCTAGAACGTGTTCCTACATACAAAGATCAAATTCAACAATTAAGCCAACAGGGGAAAGATCTGGGTACGTACGGATTCTTAGGGTATCCTCTCTTAATGGCCGCCGATATTTTGCTTTATAAAGCAAGTGCAGTCCCTGTCGGGGAAGACCAGCTCCCTCATGTTGAGCTTTGTCGAGAAGTCGCCCGTCGTTTTAATCATCTTTACGGAACAGTATTCCCTGAGCCAAAAGACCTTGTCGGCAAAGTACCACTCTTACCAGGGGTAGATGGGCGAAAGATGAGCAAAAGTTATCATAATGCTATATCCCTGACGGCTTCTCCTGAGGAGATCAAGACTCGGGTCCAACAAATGATTACAGACCCAGCTCGGCTCCGTAAAGATGACCCTGGTCATCCTGAAGTCTGTATCGTGGATAAGTTTCATCGGATCTATACCCCGGAAGTTGCAGAAGTGGAAGAAAATTGTCGCGCAGGAAAAATTGGTTGTGTCGCTTGTAAACGCCACCTAGCGGAGAACTTGGAAAAGCTATTAAGTCCGTTTAGGGAACGACGAGCTTATTGGGAGGAGTCAGGCCGCGTGGAGAAAGCCCTCGAAGAGGGTGCAGAACGTGCTCGAATAACAGCCGCGGAAACAATGAAAGAAGTTCGCTGCGCTATGGGACTGTAAAATGGAAAGTGGGAACACAAGTCCGCAGATTGAACTTCCTGCCTATCAGGGTCCGCTTGATTTGTTGTTGACCCTTATCCAACAAGAAAAAGTGGACATTTATGATATTCCGATTGCGCGGATTGCTGACCAGTTTGTAGAAGCTGTAAGACTAATGGAGTCTTTGGACATGGAAGTCACAACAGAATTTCTGGTTCTTGCGGCCCAATTACTCTACATGAAGTCAAGGGATCTTTTGCCTAAGCCTGCGAAAAATGAAGAGGGTCAGGTGGAGGGAGAAGACCAGCGGCAAGAACTGGTGGAACGCTTACTGGCTTATCGAACCTTTAAGCAGGCTGCACAATTTTTAGAGGCCTTGGAAACGTCATCTGGACGGTCCTATTACCGTGAGGTCGATGTCGATGGTATATTGGCAGATGTCCAACCGGAGAATCCACTCAAGGGGGTATCCTTTGATGAGCTTTGGAAAGCGTTTTGTAGGGTTATTGAACGTGCTGAAAAAGGGGAAGAAATCCAGTATGTTAAGCCGGACGAAATATCCATTGATGTGATGGTTGCGGACGTCTTGCGTCGTGTCCTTCTTCATCCTAAGGGTATGAAATTTTACCAGCTCATGCGGAGTGGATCGCGCATGGAAATGGTTGTCTCTTTTCTTGCCTTGCTTGAACTATTGAAGTTCGGCAAAGTCCGCGCTGAACAGCCGGCGATGCTGAGTGATATAATGCTATTTCCAACGAAGAAAGCATGGGAATTTATGGAAGAGGAGTAGATGAGATGCTGTTTCGGGAATCGGAAACGGCGGGCTTAGAAGCACTTTTATTTGTTGCCAAAAATCCGCTTACGCCTGAACTGCTCGGTGAGATTTTGGAGTTGAGTTTGCTGGAGATTGAAGAACTGCTTCACAAACTTCGTGCTCGGTATGCTGCGGATTCCTGCGGACTCACCCTCCTCGAAATCAATGACGGCTATAAATTGGGCACTAAGCCGGAGGTTTCCCGCTTTATCGAGATTCTTTATAAACAACCTTCACAGGCCCTCTCTAATGCGGCGCTTGAAGTGCTTTCCATCATCGCTTATAGACAGCCAGTAACCCGTGGAGAGGTGGATTTTATCAGAGGTGTCCAATCCGATCGGGCATTGGCAACGTTAGTAGAGAAGGGAATAGTGAAAGAAGTGGGACGTAAGGATGGTCCCGGACGCCCCATCCTTTACGGAACGACAGAACAGTTCCTGCTTCATTTTGGCTTACGTTCTTTGGAGGATTTACCCAACCTTGAAGTAGGAGAACTTCGCGTTACATCGCTCACCTAATGAGCTTGGCATGTGAAATTAAAAATATCAGACATAGGAAAAGTCATTAATAGATTATTATTAATGGCTTTTTTACTGTTCGTAGGAGATTCTAAGTAACGTCTTTTTAACGGACTTCAATCACAACTTTATTTCCCTCTTGTTATGACTTAGTTCTTGAGTTTCAGTAATGATAGATTGCTTGGAGGTTTCACATTTCTTTCTCAAAGGGATGACACGTAGATATATAAT
>DATMYU010000091.1:0-5957 GCA_035560775.1 Desulfosporosinus sp. | reverse complement strand
ATCATATTTATTGCTACTGTCAATATGTGTAAAAGTGAGCCGGAGGATTGGAACGGGCACCTGTGATTTTTAGAATCAGACAAACAGAAGGATTTGAAATAGATGATGAAAAAATTAGTCATTGGAATATTAGCACATGTCGATGCGGGCAAGACGACATTATCAGAGAGTCTGCTATTCTTAAGCGGTAAAATTGGTAGATTGGGAAGGGTGGACAATAAGGATGCTTATTTAGATACCTATGAGCTAGAAAGAGCAAGAGGAATCACCATTTTCTCTAAGCAGGCCATGTTTGAGATAGGTGAGACTCAGATTACCTTACTAGATACCCCGGGACATGTAGATTTTTCGGCTGAAATGGAAAGAACACTTCAGGTGCTGGATTATGCCATTTTAGTGATAAGCGGTGCGGACGGGGTGCAGGGGCATACCAAAACATTGTGGCGGCTTATCCACACGTATCAGATACCGGTTTTTTTATTCGTCAATAAGATGGATCAGAAGGGGACGGATAAGGACAAGTTAATGAAAGAATTGAAAAAGCAGCTGGATGATGGGTGTATTGAGTTTGGACAGGTTAAGACGGACGATTTCTATGACCAGCTGGCCATGTGTGAAGAAATAATGCTGGAAACCTTTCTGGAAACGGGAGATATTGAGACATCGCAGATTAAAAGAGCTGTCACGGAGCGCAAAGTATTTCCGTGCTTTTTTGGTTCCGCTTTAAAATTAGAGGGCGTTGAGCAATTTATGCAGGGCCTTGTGAAGTATACCCAGATACCTTCCTATCCCGATGAATTCGGGGCTAAACTATTTAAAATAGCAAGAGACGAGCAAGGGAACCGCCTTACCTATATGAAGATCACAGGCGGAAGACTTAAGGTGAAAGATGTCTTAACGAATGGCCTCTGGAAAGAGAAGGTTAATCAAATTCGTATCTATTCCGGACAGAAATTCGAGGCAGTGAATGAGGTAGGGGCAGGTTCTGTCTGCGCAGTAACAGGACTCAGCCATACCAGACCGGGAGAAGGTTTAGGGATAGAGGAAGCTTCAGATACACCGGTGTTGGAGCCGGTGCTGTCCTATCAGATTATGCTGCCGGAAGGCTGTGACCCAAAAGTGATGCTTCCTAAGCTGCGTCAAATTGAAGAAGAAGAGCCGGAACTTCATATTATATGGGATGAGCAGCTGCAGGAAATTCAGGCACGGATTATGGGAGAGGTGCAGATCGAAATTTTGCAGAGCCTTATACAAAGCCGTTTTGGTGTTGATGTGGCTTTCGATGCAGGAAGGATTGTCTATAAGGAGACGATTGCCAATGTCGTCGAAGGGGTGGGGCACTTTGAGCCCTTGCGGCATTATGCAGAGGTCCACCTGTTACTCACGCCGGGTGAGCCGGGAAGCGGTCTGCAGTTTGGGGCAGAATGCAGTGAGGATGTTTTGGGTAAAAGCTGGCAAAGACTTATTTTATCTCATCTGGAAGAAAAAGCCCATAAAGGAGTTCTAACAGGCTCAGTGATTACAGATATGAAAATCACATTGGTCTCAGGTCGGGCACACAATAAGCATACCGAGGGGGGTGACTTCAGAGAGGCTACCTTCCGTGCAGTGCGTCAAGGTTTAAAGGAAGCTAAGTCCATATTGTTGGAGCCTTTTTATGTCTTTCAACTGGAACTGCCTGAGAAAATGGTCGGAAGAGCTATGTCTGACATTGAGAAAATGCATGGCACCTGCGAACTATCCCAAACAGATGGCGAGATGGCTGTTCTTGTGGGGAGCGCCCCTGTGGCCACCATGAGAAATTATCAGAAAGAAGTAGTCGCTTATACCAGAGGACTTGGCAGGCTGTTTAGCAGCCTGAAAGGGTATGAACCATGCCAAAATGCGGAAGAGGTCATAGAAAGGTTCGGTTATGATTCGGAAAGAGACTTAGGAAATCCGACAGGTTCTGTATTTTGTGCCCATGGTGCAGGCTTTTTGGTGGATTGGTATGCAGTCAAGGACTACATGCAGGTTGAAAGCTATCTTCAGAAAATAGGCTCGTCGAGAGAAACAGCCCCAAACCAGGCCTCATACACAGAAGAGCGGTGGATCAGTTTAGATGAGATCGACCAAATTATCAATAAAACCTTCTATGCGAACCAAGGGAAGAAGTCTGCCTGGAAAAGTCGTAAAACAGCCCTTGAAAGTTATTATGAACCGGTTACCTATGTCAGCAGAGAGAAGGAAAGCAAAGAAGAGTATCTCCTTGTGGACGGCTATAATATTATCCACGCCTGGCCTGAGCTGAAAGAGCTTGTCGATGACAATATGGAGGGTGCCAGAATGAGATTGCTGGATGCTCTAAGTAATTATCAGGGGATTCGAGAATGTCAGATTATCGTTGTGTTTGATGCTTACCGTGTTCAGGGGCATTTTGAGGAAGTAATCGACTATCATAATGTCCATATGATCTATACCAAGGAGGCACAAACGGCGGACCAGTATATTGAAAAATTTGCTCATGATAATCAGAGAAAATACAATATTACCGTTGCAACGTCAGACGGTTTACAACAGCTCATTATCAGGGGGGCAGGATGTGCCTTATTATCCGCCAGAGAACTGAAGGTTGAGATCGACGGAGCCAATGAAAAAGTTAAGCAGGAATATCAGAAAACAAAGAGAATAGAACGTAATTACCTGGCAGATGCATTGTCTCCAGCCGCGAAACAGCAGGTGAAAGAAATAGTTAACAAAGTTAATGATCAGTAAAAAATCAATGAGTATCATAATAGTTGAGCATATAAGTTATCACTGGTCCACAAAGGGGAGCAGCTAAATGACCTATTGTCCGTTAGTGATACTTGTGATATGGTATTTATAGGAAATGTGAATCGTGGGGGAAAAGGCTATGGATATATCCTCATACGTCGAAGGAAATAAACTCAAAATTGAACAAGAGGAACGAAGACGTTTAGATTTTTATAAGGAAGCTCGCGAAAAAGCGGAGAAAGTTGCAAATGCCCTACGATGTTCATTCCCCAATATTGAGGTTTATCTCTTTGGCTCACTGACAACAGATCGGTTTGAATTGGAGTCTGATATTGACATAGCTGTCAAAGGATTACTTGAGGAGCATTATTTCAAGGCGTATCGGATTGCCGAAGATATTGCTGAACCGATTCCTATTGACTTCATTCAATTCGAATTTGCTCAGGATTCTATGAGAGAACGCATTGTGAGGGATGGAGTGAGAATATGACAGGCAAAGAAAAAAAAAGAGCACAATATAAAAGGCTTATCGTTGAGATTAAAGAGGATTTAAACGCAACGCAAAGGATTGCCAGAGATATTTCTGACATAGCCCAGGTATTAGAGGAGGAGAAGGGTTCGGTACGGGGATCAGATTTAATGGCTTGTGCGGGGTATTTACATCATTATTTTACGGCCTTGGAGTCGATTTTTGAGCGAATTTCAAGAGCTTTCGATGGGGGACTGGTACAGGATGGAGATTACCATCGAGAGTTGCTACGATCAATGACACTAGAGATTCCAGACCTACGTCCGAGAATTATATCTAAGGATTTAGCAGAGGAATTAGATGAATATCGACGTTTTCGCCATATGTTCAGGCATGCCTATGGATCTGAACTACGCTGGCGCAAAATGGAGCCCTTGGCAATGGGTGTAGAAACTTTGACAATGAATCTCCTGAAGGAACTTTCTGAGTTTCTACGGTTTGTAGACGAATTGAGTGATTCTATAGCACAGTAATGAGTTAGCCTAGTCATCATCGTTTTCCAAGGCATCGGTTTAACAAGCCGGTGCTTTTTTTATCATGTAAAGATAGCTATTGTGGGTGATTTTTCTTTATATACAAGTAAAAGTTTGAAAGATTTCATTTATGAGTGTGTAACAAAGGAAATGATATATTTTTCTTACCAAATGAGAAGCAGGCTATTGAAAAATTCAGTTCCCTTTGAGATGCTGCCAGCGGCAAAAGATTGTTTCCAAGAAATCTACCACGATAAATAATCCGACTCCCAGTAAAGCCATCATAATGATTCCGGCAAACATCTCATCCGGAGCCGAGCGGCTCCATGAATCCATAATGAAATATCCTAACCCTTCGGTCGTAGCAAAGGACTCGGCAAAGAACAAAACAGCGATTGCAGTCCCCATGCTCAGGCGAAGAGACGTCAGAACATCGGGTAAACTTGCTGGTAAGAGTACGTACCGATAGACTTGAGCCCGGTTTCCACCCAGAGAACGCAGGGAAGAAACTGTTTCAGCCGGAACTTTTCGAACAGCATCGCGAGTTGTCACTAAGATTTGGAAAAAGACGATAAACGTAATCAGGAAAATCTTTGAACCGTCTCCCAGTCCAAGAAACAAGAGGATCAGAGGGAGAAAGACAATCTTGGGAATAGGGTAAATGATATAAACCAAAGGAGCTAAAAAGCGGTCAATTCGTCGCTCGTACCCCATAATCAATCCTAGAGGAAGACCTAGAAGTAACGAGAGAAATGTGGAGAGGACGACTCGGTACGTGCTGACCCAAAGGTGTTTCCTTAGGTCTCCATCTGAAAACAATCGAGCGGTGGCTCTAAGTGCGGCTAGAGGGGTCGGTAAAAGGGGAGTACTAAGGCTCCAGGCGGCATACTGCCATAGTGCTAACAAGAATAAAACAGCTCCCAAATACCCTATAAACTGTCTCTGGAATCCTCTCCTAAGCTGAGTCATCCGACTATTCCCCCTTCCAAGAGAGATCGGACATAGCTCGTTTTTTGAAAAAATTCAGGTGTCTGACGATAACCGCTTTGCCCTACGAGTGGATTGAGTATTTCGCCCATGACGTGAGTGGGGCGGCCATCCGCCAACACTAAGATTCGACTCCCTAGAAAAACTGCTTCTTCAATACTGTGAGTTACTAAAACAGTTGTTAACTTCTGTTCCTGCCAGATTTCTAATAAAAGTTCTTGCAGTCGTTCACGGGTCAAGGCATCAAGGGCCGATAAAGGCTCATCCATTAGGAGCAAATCTGGTTTTAGGGTTAATGCCCGAGCCAAAGCCACTCGCTGTCTTTGCCCTCCACTCAACTGACTCGGAAAATGATGCTTCACTTCCCATAAGCCCATTTTGTGAATTACTTCTTCGACTGCTCCCTGATACATCCGCTTCGGCATATGCCGGACACGTAAACCCAAACTAACATTTTGTTCGACATTCAGCCAGGGAAAGAGTCCATATTCTTGAAGGATAAAAGCTGTTTTTTGCCGGGTACCCATCACCCGCTCACCGAAAATGTTGATTTCCCCGCCTGTTGGTTGCAATAATCCAGCTAATAGATAAAGAAGAGTACTCTTGCCGCAGCCTGATGGGCCAATTAAAACTAAGCTTTCTCCTTGTTCTACTTTCAAACTAAAATTATCATACACCTTAACCTGTGAGGCACCTTGAACATACGCTAGATTACAATGTGAAATTTCAATCACAGGTTATTCTCCCCTTAAACTGGAATCCACTAACTCTTGATAGCTGTAAGCTTGAGGAATGAGCTTTTTCTCGACCATCCATTGCATAACACTATTGATTTCTTCCTCTGTTGGAAGTTGAAGTTTGGAAAAGGTAGGGGTTTGATAACTAGCGGTTAACTCAGCAGGAACTTGAGCTTTTTCTAAAAAAAGTTTGCGATATTGATCGGGGTTATTGCTTAACGCTTGTCCGGCCAAGCCATAAACTCGTACAGCTGCTTTAATTCCCTCGGGGTTTTCCTGAATACTTTGGGTTCGAAATAAAAAAACGGTCTGGGAAATATTTCGGTACGTATCATCGATGATCAGATGGGCCCCTTTGGCTTGAGCAAGGGATGCTAGAGGATCGGGAAGACAAGCAGCATTGATCTGGTCTGATAGCAACATATCTACGCGCACGGGCATTTTCGGGATGGACATCTTGTTCACATCGTTTAATAT
>DATMYU010000090.1:0-2514 GCA_035560775.1 Desulfosporosinus sp. | reverse complement strand
TATCCATATGATTAAACGGTCTATCCTATTATCATATTCCAGTTGTTTGACCGTTGTCAAGACCATCAGTTGTTTCTATTAAATTTCTGACCGCATAATCGCAATCTTTCCAGTTCGAACCAACTCTAATAACCCGTAAGGACGAATTGCCTTAACGAAGCCATCAATCTTGCCAACGTCTCCCGTTAACTCAACGGTAAGATTGGTTCTTCCCATATCCACAACCCGTCCCCGAAAAATGTCCACTGTCTGGAGAACCTCTGATCGTGTTTCCGGGCTAACCTTGATACGTATTAACGCTAGCTCTCGATTAACAACACTCTCGGCTGTCAAATCCGTGACAGAGTGAACAATCACCAGTTTATTGAGTTGGTTTCTCACTTGCTCAATAACCTGATCATCTCCATGTACGACAATCGTCATCCGGGAAAGATCGGGATCCTCCGTTTGACAAACGGAAAGACTATCAATGTTATATGCTCTGCGAGCAAATAATCCGGCCACCCGGGTCAAAACGCCAGGATAGTTTTCCACAAGGGCCGCAAGTGTATGCAACATGGTTTTTACCTCCCTAGCATTTCTGTAATAGGTTTACCCGGCGGAACTATTGGCAAAACATCTTCGTCCGACGAGATTGTAAAATCTAACAGCACTGGCCCGGGATAGTCGATTGCTTCCGCGATAGCACTGCGTACTTGCTCAAAGGAATCAACACGGATACCACGAATTCCGTAGGCCTCCGCTACCTTGACAAAATCGGGATTGGCATTGAGGTCTGTTTGACTATACCTTCCCCCATAAAAAAACTTCTGCAGTTGACGAACCATTCCCAGGACTCCATTGTTTAGGAGGACTATTTTAATGGGAAGCTTGTTTTGAACAATTGTCGCAAGTTCCTGGATGCACATCTGAAAGGAACCGTCTCCTGTGATCAAAACGACTAAATCCTTCGGGCGAGCTATTTGCGCACCCACTGCGGCCGGAAGGCCAAAGCCCATCGTCCCAAGCCCACCACTAGTCGTAAAATTGCGTGACTTCGCAATCGGATAGAATTGCGCAGCCCACATTTGATGCTGTCCTACATCAGTGACAACTATCGTGTCGTCACCAGCAAGTTCTCCCATACATTCGATCACCATCTGGGGCGTCAGTCTGTCCTTATCATACTTCATGGGATAGTCGTTCTTCCAAACACGCAATCGGTCCCACCAGTCAGCTACTTGAGGAAGAGTAAATTTTTCGAGGCTATCCAACACCTCTTCCAGAACCAGGCGAGCATCTCCAACGATGGGGATATGCGTCCTTACCACTTTGGCAATCTCCGCAAGATCAATGTCAATATGAATGATTTTTGCTTTGGTAGCAAAAAGATGGCCCAGACCACTTGTTACACGGTCATCAAACCGTACCCCCACCGCAAGCAGCAAATCACAATCATCCACTGCATAGTTTGCCGCCACTGCTCCATGTAATCCCACCATACCTAATAGATTGGGGTGTCTAAAGGGAAGACACCCGATCCCCATTAAAGTCGTGACCACTGGCAACGAGGTTTTTTCCGCCAACTGCCTTAAAACTCCTTCAGCACCTGCCGTAATCACGCCTCCCCCGGCATAAATTACAGGCTTACGACATTCTGAGAGCGCCTTCGCCACTTCAGCGATCTTGCCGCTGTCTCCCCTGCCAGGTACAAAGTATCCCCTTAATTTCATTTCAGCGGGAAAGGGTTCGATTTCCATGGCTAAAACGTCCTTCGGAAGATCGATAAGCACTGGACCTGGCCGGCCTGTTCCCGCAAGATAAAAGGCCTCTTTGACAATCCGTGGAATTTCCCTTGCATCCTTTACCAAATATGAATGCTTGGTAATAGGCGTTGTGATCCCTGTAATATCTGCTTCTTGAAAGGAGTCTGTTCCGAGCAAAGTAGTAACAACCTGTCCGGTCAACACAACTAAGGGAATAGAATCCATATAAGCATTAGCAATACCGGTTACCAGATTCGTAGCTCCAGGGCCAGAGGTCGCTAGACAAACCCCAACTTTCCCAGTTACCCGTGCATAACCATCGGCAGCATGCACCACCCCCTGTTCATGACGTGCTAGTATATGTCGGATGGGGCTATCTAACAGCGCATCATATAACGGAAGCAACACTCCACCTGGATAACCAAAGATAAGGTCAACGCCTTCTTTTTCCAGGGCTTCTAATAAGACGGTTGCTCCTTTTAATTTCGTTTCCCCTTCGTTCGTACTCATCTTTCTTTTCCCCTCCTAGCTCATCTGAACGTTCCATTACAGGGCGATTAACTCAAGTTAGAGCCCGAAATGAACCTTAGATCCTGATATTCCGCGCCATTGACCACATTAAGAGTGCTACAACGCGTATCACGCTATTTTAATTCGACAAGATCCAGGCTATTCCTTCTTTTTAAAAATTAGATATTTCAGTTTACTTAGAGCCAAGGTTGGCTGCCTGAGGTTTTCCAGCCTTGGTTCGCTATTCATTATTTAAACT
>DATMYU010000089.1:0-4691 GCA_035560775.1 Desulfosporosinus sp. | reverse complement strand
TCTGTAGATTTCATCATACCAATCTCTCCAAATCCGAAAAAGTAGCGGTCGAAAGGGTTTATTTTTGTACGAAGGGCGACAGGCATAGGCTTTTTTCGGTATTCACTGGGAGTTACACCATATGTTCCCTTGAAAGCTCTGGTAAACGCTTCATGTGATGAAAAACCATAATCAAAAGCAATATCCAAAATGCTTTTTTCACTATCCCGAACCTCTTTCAGTGCAAAGGCTAATCTTCTATGCCGCAGATAATCCCTAAATTGCATACCCGATATTTCCTTAAATTTTCTCGTAGTATGAAATTCGGAATAACCTAACTTACGAGAAAGAAATCGCAGCGTTATTGCTTCGCCGTTACGATTTTTAATACACGCGTCAATTTCATCAACGATTATTTGGATTTGCTTGTGCCACTCGTACATTCGCCTGTTCACCTCGTTTCAACCACTCTATAGTCATTATAGAGTAAGGGAAATTGCATTGCTTGATTTTACTTGCGGAAAAGAGAGGATATATTTTATTCCTTAACTCGCCTAATATAAATTTTCAACGCTTACACAACATCAAACACTAAGCGTAGATAAGGAAACTACTCTGCCTTGGATAATATCAACGTTATCATTCAATGACAATTCAAACGTTTTGGTCCTAACCAAACACCAGCCCCACCTTATCGTAATGACGAAGCATTCGAATACTGATCCTTGAAAGTTTTGAAAAATCACCAATTTTCAATATATAAGACGAAATAGCGGACACTCCAACTAATAGGTGTAGGGGGTAGAAATACTAGTTGATCCAATATTTATCTTGCCAAACTCCTAAGAAGTCAATCAACCTAAGAACAAAAGGGGGAACCATTGTTGGTCGGTAATTTGACTATACAATGCTTATGTGATAGGTTGATTTTAAATTAATAAATGAGCAAGTGGTTTTTCTTAGTTGAAAAACCATACAGGGAAGTCGGTTTAAATCCGGCGCGGTCCCGCCACTGTAATGGGGAGTTTGTGCCATATCCACTGAGGAAACTTGGGAAGGAGGCACTAAACGAGGAACCTAAGCCAGGAGACCTGATTGCTCATATGCTTTACTCACGATGAATGGGTGGCAGGAATTATTTTAATCCAGCCCTTCATTTTATGAAGGGCTTTTAGATGTTTTTAGACGCCAAAAACGTGAATGAAACTTGGAAGCGGAAGCGAGCGTCTCGTCTGAGACAACCAAGGCATGCTGTCGTATGGTTAGCGATGTAGGGTTGTCTCTTTATATTTAGAGGGCAATTTTTTATACCAATCAGAAAGTATAAGTTTTGGGTGGCATAATTCGGGTGGTATAAGTGCAACTAGGCGGCCGCCTGCGCCTGTGGCTGACAGAATGGCTAATACGTGCGAAGACAGTGTCTTCGGGCGCCAGCCAAGTTTTCTTTATGGAGATTAAAAGAAAGGATGTTAAACTTATGTCAAAGAAAAAGAGTCTCACATTAATTGCTCTAATCCTTTGCTTCACCCTCCTCCTTGCTGGTTGTGGAAGTACAACACCTAAAGCGAACATGCCCACTGACGGGAACCTAACGACACCGACAACATATCCGCTAACCCTCAAGGATGACTCGGGCTCTAGTGTGACCCTTGCCGCCCAACCGAAACGCATTGTTTCCCTTGTTCCCTCGGCCACAGAAACCCTCTTCGCTCTGGGATTAGGAGACAACGTAGTCGCCGTCACAAAATGGGATAATTATCCTGTGGGCGTTCAGGAAAAAGTAGACTATACCTTTGAAGACAGCATACGTCCGAATACGGAACAGATTTTGGAATTAGAGCCTGACCTGATTGTTATGGGCCTAATGGGCAATGACCAAAAGGATATCGAAGCAATTCGCAATCTAAAAATCCCGGTCGTCACAATTAACCCTCAAACCCTCGTAGAAACCTATCAGAGCATTGAAATGTTTGGAAAACTAACCGACTCTCAAGAACAAGCCCACAAGATCGTTTCTGGCATGAAGGAAAAAGAAGAAGTTATTGTTAAAAAAATCGGAACAATCAAGGACATTGATCGCTTAAAGGTCTGGATAGAGGTTGATGAGAACCTGTACACGCCTGGGGAAGGAACCTTTCTCAATGAATTACTAACCAAAGCGGGGGGTACGAATATCGCGGCGGATGTCCAAGGGTGGGGACAGTACAATAGTGAACAAGTGATAGCCAAGGATCCCCAAGTGATTTTTTCAACCTACGGTTACTATCAAAAAGACGCGGTTGCGAAGATTATCGCTCGCAAAGGCTGGCAAAACGTGCAAGCCGTTAAGAACGAACGCGTGATAGAGTTAGACAGTGACATGGTGACACGAACAGGGCCTAGAATCGTCGATGGCTTAGAATCAATTGCTAAAGCGTTGTATCCTGAACTTTTCAAGTAATTTCTTCAGGTAAAGGGTGTGTGAGCTTCTAATGGAGCAAAAACTGAAGACTAAACGAATATTTTGGTTGACTGGCTTTGTCGCTCTGCTCCTTGTGTCCCTTGTAGTAAGTGTTATGATTGGCTCGGTCAATTTACCGTTGGCGTTAACGCTGAAAATTCTTCTTAGCCACCTCCCGGTGGTTAACTTGGCCCCCACTTGGTCATTAGCCCAAGATGCTATTGTCTGGGACTTGCGTCTTCCACGGGTTTTCTTGGCCATTGTGATAGGGGCTATGCTTTCTTCGACAGGAGTTGCCTTTCAAGGCATGTTACGCAATCCCCTTGCTGATCCCTATATCCTAGGGGTGTCGGTTGGTGCGGCTTTTGGGGCAGCATCATCAATGCTCTTTTTCCGGGATTTAGCACTACTTGGATACTTCACGACCCCGATTTTTGCGTTTATTGGCGCCTTACTTTCTCTTTGGTTCGTCATGTCACTGGCCAGTCATCACGGCCAACGCGATAGAGAAACGTTAATCCTAGCAGGCGTCGTTGTTCAATCGCTAATTGGTGCGGCTATCTCGTTCTTGATTGCCATTTCCGGACAGCAAATGCAACAAATTGTGTTCTGGATGATGGGAAGCCTAGCCAACCGTACATGGCTTGACGTCGCCATGCTTACTCCGTATATGCTCGTCGGTTTCGTCTACTTATCTCTCCAGCAGCGTGACCTCAATCTCATTTCTTTGGGAGAAAGCGCTGCGACTCATCTGGGGATGGATGTTGAAAAGAAGAAAATTAAGATATTAATTGCTGGGTCTTTACTAACAGCTGCTGCTGTTTCTGTTGTCGGAATCATAGGATTTGTGGGTCTTATTGTACCCCATCTAATGCGCTTGATAGTGGGCCCCGACCACCGTATTTTGTTGCCCTTATCCACTCTAGCCGGGGCGATTTTCTTGCTTTGGGCAGATACTGTGGCTCGTAGCATCATTCCCTCGCGAGAAATTCCGATTGGCGTTATTACCGCGTTTATCGGAGCGCCGTTCTTTGCTTACTTACTAAAAAAGGGACTGAAGAGGAGGCAGGTATGAAGCTTTTCGACATATTGCAAGTTCAGCATCATTTCGGGAGTGTCCCGGTTCTTGATAATATCAGTTTTCAAGTGAACGTCGGAGAGACCTTTGGGATTATAGGTCCGAACGGCAGTGGCAAATCTACGCTTATTCGGACTATGAGTGGCTTACTAAAACCAAATCAAGGAGAAATCCTCTTCTATAATAAAGCGATAGGTTCGTACAGAAAACGAGACCTTGCAAAACTCATTGCCGTGTTAGAGCAAGAAGGGATCCCTCCCCTAACCTTCACGATCGAAGAGGTCGTTGCTATGGGGCGTTATCCGTGGTTAAAGCCCCTTGCGGACCTATCTCATCTAGACGAACAGATTGTCGAAGATGTCCTTAAAAACCTAGGCCTCTGGAAAATAAAGAACCAAGCGGTTAATGCTCTGAGCGGCGGTCAGCGTCAAATGGTCTCCTTAGCAAGAGCCATGGTTCAGCAGCCAAAAGTATTAATCCTAGATGAACCGACCACGTTCTTGGATATTGGGCATCAAGTGCTCGTGATGGACCACGTTCGAGAGTGGCACCAATCGCAGGGCATCACCATTATTATGGTCTTGCATGATTTAAATCTTGCCAGTCAATACTGTGATCGCCTTCTCCTCTTAGATAAAGGCTACGTTCAAAGCTATGGCAAAATTCACGACGTATTAAAACCAGAAACCATTTCGACTGTCTATAAAACCGAAGTTATTATGATTGAACACCCTGTACAGCATGTACCTCAATTTTTGCTCACCAGTCAATAGTACGGGTGAATCGCTACATTACCCTCATAAGCAATGACGGCCTTAACATATCGCAAGGTCAGAAGCAACTTCTTGCTCTTGCAAGAGCCATGCTGCTGGATTCGGCAGCGAAGGCTGCCCAGTGCCAGGAGTTTGTGGAAAACCTGCCCAACGGCTACCACACAGTAATTGGCACCAGGGGCGTCCACCTCTCCGGTGGTGAGCAGCAGCGTATTGCCAGAGCCATTGTCAAGGATAAACTTGGCTGCTCGCATGCTCAATGCCTATATGACCTGAAAAATAGAACTTGCTCATTAGATATGCAAAGGATGAAAAAGTTGAGGTAGTTGGTTTGGTTGATGTAACAGAAAGAGACATTTGGAAAAATTGAAAAGGATCATTGGCTGTTGCTAATGATGAATCAAATCAAAAGTGTTAATTC
>DATMYU010000088.1:0-2957 GCA_035560775.1 Desulfosporosinus sp. | reverse complement strand
ATTATATTTAGTATCGCAGGTTTACTAAGTCTGGCTCCTGTCATCACAGGACAAACAGAACAAATAATTATTCCATAAAGTTTAACTTCCAGTTTATCGGTGAGATTATGAGCATAATTCGCAGTTCAGCCAACTTTCCATCATTCATACATTCTATAACAAGGGTAGAAAACTTGGGTGCAGTGTATTTCGTTTAGGTGCATTATTGGTGCATTTACCGCGCACCGACGACCTTTCGTGAAAAGGTATGCACCAAAACCGGAAAAGCGTAACTTTGTATCAAAATTAACGCCCTTAGACATTCAACGACTGGACTGCTGTCAGTTCTTGTAGCAATGAACTGGCAGCTTTTTCTTTCGTCATTTCGGGGAGTTGTAGCAGTGATTCCCTTGGGTCAGGTGGTAACTGTGACAGAGAAGTTCTGTCAATCCAGGTCATGGCACTGGCCGATGCCAATTTTGAGTTAAACTCCAAATGTGCGTAGGTATTGGCTGTAATGGCAAAGTCACTATGTCCAAGCCACTCTTGAATTTGTTTCAGCGGTAGGCCGCAGGCTAACAGCAAACTGGCGCAGGAATGTCTCTTAAGCCATAGAGCTTTCGAATGAGTTCCTCGCTGTTTTCATTTTTCCAACAGGGTTTTTCTTCTTTGACTATAAGAGGAAGCAATACGACAGTTGTATGTTGCCATGACAAGGGCAAAACGTAACTTGACCATTTATTATAATGGGGATTATCTTCAATCGATAAAAGTTGAGGGTCTTGAAAGAGTTTACGATTCGGAAATCATTTGCCGCCTGCTCAATTAGCTATGCAGTTAACCTATAAGGATGTATGGCTGAACTTTTTTTCATCCTGTCAACAGCCTGTTTTGCAACTTAAGAGCGGAGACGAGCTTACAATTGACGGGTATTGCTGCCGGAATTCTCAAGGACAATCGGTATTAAAATTCTCAAAACAGCTGATAAAACAAATATAGGAACAGAAGCCAAAAAACGCTGTACCCAAAACAGCAAAAATCAGATTTGCAGTCTACTGGCAGAAAGAAAACTCAGAAAGCGAAATCAGAATTGTTTTACCTGAACTCTGTTTTGAACGAACGAAGCAGCCACCCCCCCTACGCCAAGGGAAGTAACCCATGCTTTAAATTTTTGTTGCGCTTCCGGCTCGGATAAAAGGCTGATATAAGGTAGTGCAATCAGCCTCAGAATAACCATAAGAGTAAAAAACACAGCTATCGTAATGATTAATTTTCCTGTTGCTTTATCGTTCTTTTTCATGGAATCACCTTGATACTTTAATGTCCCCATTTCGAGTTTCCGGTTCTATGAATATTTCGGGGGAAGAACCGACTGTTCCGGCAGCGGTGTTATCAGTAACAGCAAGCTGGTCGGCAAACGATGTATCAATAGAACCTTCTTTCGTCGTTGCCGAAAATTTGAACGCAAGCTGGCTCGGAAGCCCTAACGTCAGGTTTCCATTCTTGGAATATGCGGAAATGTTACCTGTCGCATCGGTAAAGGAAACGTCTATGGAGCCTTCCCCGGAAGCGTTAAAAGAGCCGGAGCCATTAATACCGGAAGCCGTCAGATTTCCATCTTTCGATTGATAGCTTATTACCCCGCTTGCTTGATTAATTGAGGTTGTGGCATTGGTGGTTTGTATTTCTATTGCATCCGCATCTATATTTTCAAAGCTTAAATTGCCGTTTGTGCTGGTAATCTTTATATTGGATGCTTTTGTATTCGATACGTCAATCGCGCCGCTTGTGGTATCAACGCTTAAATTGCCGGATAAATTTAGTGGGATTTCCGCTTCTATTGTTCCGCTTGTGGAGTGCAGGGACAGGCTATTGGTATAGTCCCGCGGAATATAAATTTCAATGTACGATTCAAAACTGGATCGTCTTGGTCTATCGCCTTCTGTTATAAGCAATTCACCGCTTTGAGTGCTTGTTCTGGCATAGTAGCTCTTTTGGTCCTCGTTCATATACTCCTTTAATGTAACCTTGTCATTATCACTCTCTAAAACATGAATATTATCTGCATCATAATCAAGTCGAAGGCTTTGAAAATCCCCAATGTTAAACGTAAGAGTGTTTACGAGGGCGATTGCTTTTTGGCTTCCGCATCCTGATAAAATCCCAACAAGTAAAATGCCTGTGCAGGCAAATAAGATTAGATCTCGTTTCATAATAAATATTTCTCCTTTTACCAATTGAACCGTTCATTTAATAGCGCAGTATTTTTTTACGGAGCAAATGCTCCGTAAAAATCCTATCGTTGGTAGGCGTGGAGTAAATTATCCATGCAGACTTCTTTAGCTGTTTCAATCGGAATATCTTTTTGTATTTCGTAAGCGTCATTCGTAATGTGCATTCCCCACCATGATAAGGTTTCGATTATCAGTCGCGTAATGTATTGTGGATGTTCTGCCTGACGAAAGGTTCCGTTTTGCATGTACTGTGTAATATACGATAAAATCTGACTATAAAATTCTTGTCGGTATTCTTTATAATAGGCCGTCAATTTTCCCAAATCATCAGGATTCTTTTCAATCAACAAGCAGCCAATCCCGTATTTTGAAATGACATCAAACGCATCGGACAACATTTGCTCCAAAGGATATTTTGAAATGTTGTCAAGGTGGGAAGAGAATGCTTTCGTATTCTCTTCAAAGGCACCCATAATCTCATTATCCAGAGAATCGAATATTTCCGAACGGACTGGCAATTCAAATTCCTGTGTAATAAATGCCTGATCAATCGTACCTTTGAGAATAAAATTTAGAATATCTCGTTTCCCTGTAAAGTAAACATACAGCATTCCTGTTGATAAGCCGATTTCTTTTGCAATGTCTTTCATCTGCGTTCTTGCATAACCCTTATTGATAAATAAGAGACTGGCGGCATCATATATCAATTTCATTCTATTTTCCATTGTGTGCGCTCCCCTTAAC
>DATMYU010000087.1:0-2821 GCA_035560775.1 Desulfosporosinus sp. | reverse complement strand
AGTCTTATATCTTATACGATTTCGGTAAAGCCAAAAGGAAAGACACATTAGAATGGCGTTCAACCATAAAACTCTCAAAAACCTTGCTAATGCTGGATTTCTTCTAAAAAAGCCTAAATGTAGTGTAGACTTTTCATTGAGTTCAAACCCGCTTGTAGCAAGCTTCTTCGGGCTGGAAATAAATGTTGGTTGAACTCCAGATTAGAATGGGGTAACCGACCTGCCCTTTTAGTGATTAATGGTACATATTAATTTACCGGCAAAAAGAGTGGGTTTTCTAGCTGAGAATTGAGTTCAGACAAAAAGCAAGCAGCAAGTTATATCAACCGACCGACGGCTTGCTACTTACAGCATAAAAGGAGATGAGGAGAATATGGAACTGACACCTGAAGAAGAGGAGATGTTAGCTGGGAAACAGGGATATCCCGTCCAAAAGGCTATGGAGATTTTAGTACAGCTAGGTGAAATCTATGGTGCAGCCAAAATGATTCCAGTATCCAATGTACATATGCCTGGATCGTCAGTTGTCGTGGCCGGAGAGGCCGGAACCAGACTGGTTGAGAAAATGGCTGAGGCGAAAGGAGCGTTTAAAGCGTTCACAACGCTTAATCCGGCTGCTCTCGATTTTTCCGATTGGCAGGAAATTGGTTTCTCTGACGCGACATTTAATCTTCAAAACCGTTTGACCAGTGCCTACCATAAGATGGGAGCTGTCCCTTGTCATACCTGTACGCCCTACCTAATTGGAAATTGCCCTAGAAAGGGCGAACATGTGGCCTGGGGTGAATCTTCCGCCATAGCTTTTGTCAATTCCGTTTTGGGAGCCCGGACCAATCGAGAGGGAGGACCTTCTGCCTTGGCCGCAGCTTTAACCGGTAGAGTTCCTGCTTATGGATATCATCTTGAAGAAAATCGTTTTGGGGATGTCCTAGTGGAATTGATAACTGAATTACACGGGGTAAGTGATTATGGAAGTCTTGGGTATTGGGTCGGCAAAAAGATTGGGGATAAAGTGCCTGTCTTTACAGGGATTCCTGTAGCTGTCAGTTTGGAGGAACTTAAGAGTTTAAGTGCAGCTTTAGCTTCCTCTGGTTCCGTTGCTCTGTTCCATGTGGTTGGAGTGACCCCTGAGGCTCCTTCTCTGGAGGCAGCTTTTGGGCCCAGACAACCTAGTACTATTTTGAAATTCGGGCCAGCTCAGATGCAGGAAAGCTTAAGCCTTTTGAACAAAAACCAGGGTCAAAATGTTTCCTTTGTTGCCATTGGCTGCCCCCACGCCTCAATAAGGGAATTAGAGGAGATATCCCGGTTGCTGATTGGCAAAAAAATTTCTTCAGAGGTTGATCTTTGGGTGACAACTTCCTTAGCAATGAAAACGCTTGCCGAGAGAACAGGATATGCCCAGATAATTGAGGAAGCTGGTGGACGTATTATAATTGATACTTGTCCGATTTTAGCGGCAATGTCCGAAGTATTAGCGATGAAAGCCAAGGGGGCTTTGGCAACCAACTCGGCCAAATTAGCCCATTATGCTCCAGGTCAATGGAGAATGCCTACCTATTTCGGAAGTCTTGAACAATGCCTTGCTGCGGCTATGGAAGGCTCATTTCAATAGGAGGGGAGGTCAAGGAGATGACTGAGATCATCCATGGTCGGAAGATTGTTGGCGGTAAGGCTAAAAGTGAAGCTTTAGTAAGTTCGGAGCCAATCTGTTTTCTGGGTGGAGTAGATGTCAAGACCGGAAAAGTTACCGAGGTAGGTCATCCCCTGGAAGGGAGAAGCATTGCCGGTAAAGTTCTGGTTTTCCCGACTGGGAAAGGTTCGACAGGAGGGTCCTATCTTATTTATGAAGCTGTTTACAATGGGGTTGGTCCAGTTGCCATGATTAATAGGGAAGTAGAACAAGTCACGGCCATTGGCTGTATTATTGCTGAAATTCCGACGATTGACCGACCGGATATTGACCCTATTGAGGTTATTAAAGATGGTGATTTGGTGGAAGTTGACGCTGATGTCGGTGAGATCCATATCATCAGCAGGAATAGGGCACAGACTGGTACTTAAGGAGTAGGACAATAATGAGTGAGACAGTAATGAGCAAATCGATAAATCAGTAATAAGCTCCTCAGAAACCTGGAGGGAAGGATTTTGAGGATCATCATTTGAGATCAAGGAGGATTGTAATGTCTGAATCTGACGCACTAAAACGCTTAGAAAGATTGTCAACAACCAATGTCTCCGATGCCCTTGATGCGTTGAATCTTAAAGGATCAACCTTTGGAATAGGGCCAGTCTGGGAAGGAACTAAGAAAATCATCGGCAAAGCCGTTACGCTTAAGATCGTTGCTGCTGGGCTGACGAGAAGCAAAAACCATCTTGGCGTAAAGGCTATTGAAGCTGCTCAACAAGGTGACATTATCGTCATTGATAATGGTGGTAGACTTGATACTTCCTGTTGGGGTGGAATCCTAGCTAATGGAGCCCAAATGAAAGGTGTTTCCGGAGTTGTAGTTGATGGGGCTGTAAGAGATGTGGATGATTATGTGGATATCAAGTTCCCCGTCTATGCTCGAGGCTCCGTAGTAGCAACCGCCAGAGGAAGAATAATGGAAGAGGCAACCAATGTACTGATTCAATTTGGCGGAGTACAAGTTCGCCCGGGAGATATTGTTGTAGCAGATCGCAGCGGTGTTGTTATTATTCCTCAGGAGAATATAGAGGAAGTAGTAGCAAAGGCCGAACAGCTCTTTGCCAAAGAGGAAACGATGATTGCTGATATTAGGTCAGGATATTCTATGTTAGAAATAGACAACAAATATAA
>DATMYU010000086.1:0-4257 GCA_035560775.1 Desulfosporosinus sp. | reverse complement strand
TAGTTATTTTACTGCAAATGAATGGAGGTAGACGTTATGAATTCAGGGAAAAAGCATCATAAAGTCAGTTTGTCGTCTGCTCCATGGACAATGCATGAGTTTTTTGCAGGAAGCGGCTTAGTTGCTTATGGTTTAAAAGATATGTTCCTTCCTGTTTGGGCAAATGATATTTGTCTAAAGAAAGCTGCCGTCTACAAAGAAAATTTTACAAGCAAGCACTTTGTACTGAAAGACATAAAAACATATCCGGGACTAGTTTGCCTTACGCTCATTTGTCTTGGGCTAGTTTTCCTTGTCAGGATTTGTCCTTAGCAGGCTCCTTGGGTGGAATTGACGCGGAACGTAGCGGTCTGGTTTGGGAATGGCTTCGCATATTAGAGGAAATGCCGGAAAAACCAGCGCTTTTATTAATTGAGAGCGTTACGGGCTTATTATCTTCAAATACCGGCGCAAACTACATAAAACTTCATTATGCCTTATTGCGATTGGGCTATAAGAGCGGTGCCATCTTGATTAACGCAGCGCTTTTCGTTCCGCAGTCCAGACCAAGGGTTTTTGTGATTGCGATCAGGCAGGACATACCCATCCCCGCTGAATTATGTGACTCCGGGCCTAACTGGTTACATAATCAAGCCGCCGTTACGCTTGGCCGTACTTTGCCCCACTGGATATGGTGGCGCGCCGACAAACCGCCCGAGCGTAAAAAAAGCCTTGTTGACATGATTGACTTCAATCTGCCCTATGACAAAGATGATGCATTGAAGCTTATACCACCGCATCATCAGAAAAAGCTGGCTGAATTTGACGAGATTGTGGCAACGGGTTATCGTCGCACAAGACACGGAAAACAGTGTTTAGAACTCCGTTTTGACGGAATAGCTGGTTGCCTGAGGACGCCGGAAGGCGGTAGCAGTAAACAGTTTTTGATTGTCAAAAAAAATGGAGAGTTGCACGCGAGGCTGCTGTCCCCGCGTGAGGCCGCGCGTCTGATGGGCGCGCCGGATAGTTACATCCTTCCCGGTACTAACAATGACGGTTATAAAGCTATGGGAGACGCTGTGGCGCTTCCTGTCGCTTCATTTATCGGTAAATCCTTTTTGACAAAACTGGCGGAGGTTATCTATGACGAACAGCGCAACCAACCGATTGAAAGAATTTCAAGCAGAGCATAACGCTTACACAAAGGGTCCGCTTTCCTTATTAGTTCAGTTAACTCGAATGGTTCGGGCAAAGACTTTACCACTTGACCCTAGTAACTTTTTAACGAAAAATAAAGGCCAGGTCGCGGGCCTTGGCGGGTCAAACTTAAAAAAGATACTTAAAGACTATGGCATTACTCGCACCTTAGCTTCTGAAGGGGGGCGCACCAGTCGCGGCAATATGGGACTTATGATCAAATACATAGAGTTTCTTAATGCTTGGCAAGCAGTCGAAGTCATCAATTTAACGATGTAGAAAGTTTTTGGGCTGAGCAGGTACGCGATTATTTTAACAACCTCCCCTTTACCTTGACTGCCGATCCCTCGCGCACGATTGGAGCAAGTTTGGATGAACTGTTCGAACAAGCAAAAAAGCGCCAGAAAGAAAACCCGGGCACACAATACTTAGGCACGATGCTTCAACATCTTGTCGCGGCTAAGCTATCTCTAATACTTCCACCAGGCAAATTTGAAATTCATGACGCTTCGGTTGCTGATTCCCCGACTGACCGCAGCGGTGATTTTGCAATCAGCAATACAATTCTTCATTGCACCACTGCCCCCGGAGAGCCGTTAATCCAGAAATGCAAAATGAATATCCACGCCAGTTGCCTTCCGGTAATCATTACTATCTTTAACCGTGTTCGTACGGCACAACAGATCCCAGCCTGCGGATCGAATTTGAAGCGAAGTAGCGTTAGCGAGAGCAAAGTTATGCGGCCATATACTATAAATATTGCCGGAATCACAATCGGTGCTCAGACGATCAGGGGACTTATGATAGAACCCCTTGACGTGTTCTAGCTGTGTTTATTTATAGATGTCCCATATTTAGCTGCAATCTCCTTATGCGATAGCCAGCTAATCTTAATACTACTATCTACTCGATTGGATCAGAAATTCCATAGAAAAGGCCCCCATCGTTTTCGATGAGAGCCGAATGATTAGGATAGTCTCGCTTTGACAAGCGCTCCATATCAAAGTCACCCTTGGTCAGTGAGTTCATTCGCCCTGTCTTTTCAGGAGACACAATTACATGTAAACTAACTATCACGAAAGCTGACAAAAATGAAGGCTTCACTGAAGTTGCAATGAAATCCTTTTACAAAAATCAACACGGTAAAGAAGTGCTTGTTGGAAACAGTTACGGGATTATCCGTGATTAGTTTAGCCTTCACGTTGAGCAGGTCTAATGAGTAACGGATTATCAATGAAAAAGAGTCAAGAAACAATATCCTTGACCCTTCCAATCAATTCCTACACATTAATTCCCAAAATTCTCAACTGTTCATTGATCTTAGCTTCAAGCTCCGCGATTTCTTGTTTATCTTGCTCTAATTGCTTATTCACTTCATCAAGATCAATGGCTTGTTCTTCTTCAGACGTATCCACATAGCGAGCAATATTTAAGTTAAACTCGTTTTCTTTGCTTTCTTCAAGTGATGCCACGTGAGCGTATTTATCAACATCCACACGATTTTTGTATGTTTCAATAATCTTATTGATGTTTTTATCAGTAAGTCTATTTTGATTCTTACCTTTTTCAAATTCGTTGCTTGCATCGATAAACAAGATACCTTTTGTTTGACGATTTTTCTTGAATACTAAAATTGTCGTTGGAATTCCTACACCGTAAAACAAGTTAGCAGGTAACCCGATAACTGTATCAAGGTAGTTTTTCTCAATTATGGTTTGACGAATCGCTCCTTCTGCCGCACCACGGAACAAGACACCGTGGGGCAGTACAATCGCCATTGTTCCCCTATCATTCAAGTGATACAAACTGTGTAAAATGAATGCATAATCTGCCTTAGTTCTCGGAGCGAGCTTACCATATTCACTAAAACGTGGATCTTTTAGTTTAGTTTCGCTATTGTCCCAATGAGCAGAATAAGGTGGATTGGCGACCACGGCATCAAAAGAGCGTGGGTGGTCAATTCCTTTGGCATCCGGTCCGTCGGGCCAATCCCTTTCAAGTGTGTCAGCATTAGATAGAGTCATGTTGGTAAATGAAACACCATGCATCATCAGGTTCATACGAGCTAAGTTGTAGGTTGTCGTATTCTTTTCTTGACCAAAGAATTTAATCGCCCCCGGTTTATCCCCACCAGGCAACTCATCTTGAACGGTTAACAGCAATGATCCTGATCCACAAGTCGGGTCATACACCGAAAAAGTATGATCCGATTCTTCTACCCCATCCGTTACGACTTTAGCCAAGATCTTAGAAACTTCATGAGGTGTGTAAAACTCCCCGCCTTTTTTGCCTGCACTGGCGGCAAACTGACCGATTAGATATTCATAGATTACACCAAGAATATCTTTGCCATCTTCACCTTTGTAATCAATACCATTAACCAGCTTGACAATACGGTTCAGTGATTTCGCCCGTTCATTGGTCGAGGAACCAAGGCGGGAGTCACCCAGGTTGATGTCGTTAAACACACCCCGGAAATCTTTCACGGCTTCTTTGTTTAATTCAGCGTTCTTATTGAAGTTATCAAAAATTGTTTGATAATCACTTGGAATCACCATGCTGTTATCAATTTTCTGAACTAGAGATTCCCAAGTATCAAGGGGGGCAATGGCATAGCCTAAACTTGAAGAAATATCTTCTAAGTAGTCATTCAAATCGTCAACCTTGGCTTGTTCCAAATAGGCTTTATTGATCGTTTCACCCTCGGCCACATCAAGAACATTATTGTCAACTAAATACTGTTCCTGATGTTCGGACAGATAGCGGTAAAACATAAAGGCTAAAATGTAGTTCTTGTATTCTGAGGCGTCCATGTTGCCACGCAGCTCGTTGGCCATAGCCCACAGCTTTGCTGTAATGGTTTGTAAGTTACTCATGTTGTTATTTTCCTCCTAGACAAACATTTGTTGCAGTAATGCTTTCTTCTGTTCTTGCAGGTGTTTCAGCTTACGCTGGTGAAGGGTGATGAGGTGGTCGAGATTGGCAAAAAAGTTGCCAATAATTTTCTGCTCTCGGTAATTTGATGTTCTCACTTCAATAGCATTTATTGCCGTTTTAGATAAGCTTGGCACACCAGTTGAC
>DATMYU010000085.1:0-6088 GCA_035560775.1 Desulfosporosinus sp. | reverse complement strand
ATTAAAGCCAATGAGAGAGCCCTCGCAAATTTTGCGAGGACTCTCTCATTGATTATGTGTCTAGCTTTGACTTAAGCTAACTTCTTATCACTGTGCTTCTTAATCTCTTCTGCTAACCGTTTTGCAATTTGATCAAAGGCCGAAGAGTGATAATCTTCAATTTTACCAGCATCCGATAATTCTGCCAAAAGCGGGTCAATCGGAAGCTCTCCTAAGTAAGGAATAGAGCTACGCTTCGCTTCTTCCTCGCCTTTTGGTTTCCCGAAAACCTCTATTCTCTTCTTGCAATCCGAACATTGAAGATACGCCATATTTTCAATCAGCCCATAAATTGGGGGTTCATAATTTCGCACCATTTTAATCGCTTTTCGCACAACCATATTAGATAAAGCCTGCGGACTCGTCACCATAACGCTTCCATTGACAGGTAACGATTGGAATACTGTGATAGGCACATCCCCCGTCCCAGGAGGTAAGTCAATCAACAGATAATCCAGTTCACCCCAAAGTACATCCGTCCAAAATTGATTGACGACTTGGGAAATAAGTGGTCCACGCAAGATGACCGGGTCATCTTCCATTTCTATCATAAGATTTAGGGACATTAATTTTATACCATCACGGCTTTTCGGAGCAATTATTCCACCCTCACTGGCGCCAGCTTTTCTCGTCACACCGAAGATTTTAGGAATACTTGGTCCTGTAATATCAGCATCTAAAATTCCTACTTTAAACCCTTGGCGCATCAGACTTACGGCTAACATGCTCGTGACAGAGGATTTACCTACGCCTCCTTTGCCGCTCATTACAGCAATGACCTTGTCAATTCGACTCACTTTTTGAGCCGCTGTCAATTTGGGCTCACTAGAACAACTATCTGTGGTACAAGAACCTGCTGCTGAACAGCTATTACATGACTCGCTCACGAAACTGCCTCCCTTTCTAAACAACGCGTGTTTCCCTATAAAGGGATAATAATCGAAATTTATGTTACTCTCCTGATTCTTGTTTGTCAAGTTTATCCTTCTTCGAACTCGACTTAAGGTCTCTAATGGTTATGCTGATTATCACCATGCTCTTGGCATACAGACCTAGTACTCGCAAGAGTTCCCTGGGCATAGGATTGTGCCACATCAGTTACACTACCTGAGGCACCGGTTACCACTGCTAGCCCCACAGCATTGAGACCATTTATCATGCCTCCACCTATACCGCCGCAGACGAGCACTTCTACTCCATTATTCTTAAACATACTTGCGAGTCCTTCATGTTGATGTTGAAGACCTGTTGCACTTAGTATTTCTACTTTACGTGCTTCTATCCCTTCAATTTCGAAGACTGTGAATGCTGCAGCCCGACCAAAATGGGCATTTACGACCTCACCATTAGTTGGAATTGCTATCTTTCTTGACATATAATAACCTCCCTAAAGTTTGTGTGTATTCTACTACCTCTTTGGCTCCTGCCCACCAATGTACTTTAAGTATGTCCTCTGCAACAACCACCTTGCCCTTCGTGCTGACTACCACTACAGGTATGCTCGTTCCCGTTGTCTAGTCTTTTCTTCTTCAAGGTCCCACATTTGGAACAGGCAATCTCATATCCATGTTTACCGCCTGCAGTGCACGGCTCAACTTCCCACACATATCCACACTCAGCGCATTCAAACACCCTATTTTTTATCAGATAGTTACCTCCTTGTATGATGATTGGGCGTCCTTCTACTAAAGCAGTGGCAATTTTATATCTAGCTGATCCTAGAATTCGCTGAAACGTAGCCCTCGATACTCCCATGGACATAGCACATTCAACTTGATCCAAACCCACTTTGTCTTTCAGACGGATGGCTTCTAGTTCCTCTAACTGGACTAATACTTCTGGCCACCGCGACTGTCCCTGTGGTATAAACGTTTGACAGATTATTGTATCATCGATCAAGCCACAACAACGCCGTCTTGACATCAGATCAACCCCTTTTGGGCATATGCTCAATTTGAGTATATCGAACGTCGTCTAATAAATCAAGTTTTCTAGCAGAATATTAACAACCCAGCTTCAGGTGGCCTGCCTGAGGTTGATCATCGCGTAATTGTTTGCTAAGATCAAAACTGAAGTGAGCGCAGGTGAAAAACAAATATTTTCTGGCAACGGTGAAAAACGAAAGGTGGTTGGATTTGTGATTCAGCTAGATATTCCAGGCAGAGGCACAATGAACCTAGAAGTATTGGTCTTGGATTATAACGGAACGCTGGCCTTAGACGGAGAAATGTTTGAATCTGTTAAGGATAATCTTATCCGTTTGTCCTCATTCCTTGAGATCCATATTCTCACTTCGGATACCTTCGGTAGCGTGGGGCGTCAATGCAAGGGTTTGCCTGTTCAAGTAAAAGTGCTGGAGAGCATGGACCATACCACAGAAAAAGCGGATTATTTATTGCAATTTGACTCCCAGGAAATCATCGCTATCGGAAATGGTGCCAATGATCAATTGATGCTAAAACGAGCGCATTTGGGTATTGCTGTAATCGGGTTTGAAGGAGCCTCAACACAAACTCTCCAGTCAGCTGATTTGGTAGTGAATAAAATAGAGGACGCCTTCGGTTTATTAACTGAGTCACAACGGCTCAATGCAACCTTAAGGCGCTGACGAAACCAAGGCTAATTTTAAGCTCGCTCTAACTACATACGCAGACTACTGTTTATACTAATTTTCATTTTTCGCTCAGATAATTCTCGTTCCACTAGATATAAGTGTTGCATTGGAGGCACGACTTCGTCATCGTCCATGATTTTCCTGAATTAATAATTGAAATACTATCACCTTCAACAGAAAGAATCGATAGACTCACTAAGTTTTGGACATATGAAACTGCTGGCGTGAAGGAATATTGGATCGTTGCGCCAGACACAAAGAAAGATCGTAAGCGTCTTCATTTTACAGGAAAATAATAGATATGGAAGGCCTGGGTTGTATACTGATACTAATAGTGTGGAAGTATCAATTTTCCCCGATCTTGTAATAGAATTAAGTACAGTTTTTAACTTTAAATGATTTCGCCATATTCATTCCATCACTTAGCCGTTGCCATGGAGAGAAGAAGAGAGTATTGCGTTACCCTCTTTTTCTCTTCATCTATACACATCCTGTATATACATCCTGCTATCTTGCCTCTGATTGGCTATGCCCCGCAACTGCTAAAGAGAGGAGATTATCAGCATGACAATCTCCTCTTGTACCTTTAAAGAAAACTTAGCTGGCGCCAGGCGCCAAGCCGTAGGTCTCGGTGGTTGCCTAGTTGCACTTATACCACCCGAATTATGCCACCCGAAACTTATACTTTCTGTATAGGTATAAAAACCTGCTACGCTTTTATAGGCACTCCCTCTTTGCTATAATACTTTCTCCCTAAAAACAAACTAACATTAACTAAACCAATCATTACAGGCACTTCGATGAGCGGACCTATAACGGCTGCGAACGCGGCTCCGGAGTTAATTCCAAACACCGCGACAGCAACAGCAATGGCAAGTTCAAAGTTATTACTCGCTGCCGTAAAAGCTAAGGTAACCGTTTGACCATAGGGAAGTCCTTGTCGCCAAGCCATATAGAAGGAGACAAAATACATAATTACAAAGTAAATCAACAGCGGTATCGCAATTCTCACGACATCCAATGGTACGGAAATAATTTTCTCACCTTTGAGTGAGAACATGACAATAATAGTAAAGAGCAAGGCAATGAGCGCAAGGGGGCTAATCTTGGGAATAAATTTTTTCTCGTACCACTCTTTTCCCTTCATAGGCACAAGGATCAAGCGTGTAAACATCCCCGCAAAAAAAGGAATTCCTAAATAAATAAGCACACTTTGGGCAATCTGCCAAATACCGACGTCAACGTTAATTTTCAGAGCAAGACCGAGCCAGTTTGGTAGGACAGTAAGAAAGATGTAGGCATAGATTGAATAAAAGATAACCTGAAAAACAGAATTCAGCGCAACGATCGCTGCAGCATACTCTGAGTCTCCTTTAGCTAGACTGTTCCAGAGAATGACCATGGCAATACAACGGGCCAGCCCTATCATAATAAGTCCGGCCATATACTCTGGGTAATTATGCAAAAAAATTACAGCGAGACCAAACATTAATATAGGTCCAACAATCCAGTTTTGAATTAAAGATAAGGTCATGACTTTACCGTTCTTAAAGACACGTCCGATTTCCTCATATTTCACTTTTGCTAAAGGTGGATACATCATCACGATTAAACCAACGGCAATCAGAATATTGGTCGTCCCCATCTGAAATTGATTGATAAAATCCGTAGTACCAGGGAATACAAACCCAATACCAACACCCACTGCCATTGCTAAAAAAATCCACAAGGTTAAGTAGCGATCTAGGAATGATAACTTACGAGTTATTGACAATCCGATACTCATGTATTCAACTCCTTCTATTGTTATCTAGATGCTTAAATTATACCTCGTTAACATTCTTAAGTAGGACATCCTTTAGCATGCGTCAGCCTTTCCTCGTCTTCCTCGAATTTTGGGAATTTAGACATAAGCAAATCAAGCAGCGGATTCCCCATATTCAACGAATAATAAGTCCATTGTCCTCCACGGCGTTCATTCACAAATCCCACTTGACGTAGACGTCTCATATGTTGGGACACCCCTGGTTGGCTTATTTCCAATACTTCTGTCAACTCACAGACACACAACTCACGTCCCTTAAGTAACGATAAGATCCTCAACCGCGTTTTATCTCCTAGTACTTTGAATTCTTCAGCCATTGCTTCAAGACGCGGTTCAGTGCTCAAAAGTTCAGCCTCCTCTCTGCAAATAATATGCCTCTCAAAAAAACAAATGCATATATAATTATATTATTATATGCTAGGTATAACTGCAACTGCTCTTTCCTTAATTTTCATAGGGACTTTTATTAAAACTACCTACCGATTCACAGGGAGGTTTATAACATCAGTTAGTGTAGCCAAAGAAGACATTGTGTGCTCTGTCTACAGGCCGTTGTTCCTCACATAACGTCGACTTTCCTGTAAACGATTCTTAGTTCTGCCCGGTAGGGGAACTTTGCTCATGACTATGACACCCGTTGACATTCTTTTTCTCTCCCACCCTGCCAATATATCTCGCATTGCTCCTCAGTACCTGTTCTATGACAATTTTATCGAAGAGATGTCCCCAACAATTCACTGTCCGCAAAGTCTTAGCACTTTCTAACCTCATCAAATATCTTACTGTTACTGATCCCACCATAAAAACGGACCACACCATTGATCGCCACCAGCGGCAATGCAAAGCCATTCTTAAACATTGCATGAGGCGTATCATAGTCCGTTAAGTCATCCTCAAAGAGATCTATAAACTGCAAGCGTACTTTCTCACCCAGATCATTTTCTTGGCAAAACTGGACTAACCCGTCATAGATTTCCCCCATGGTTTTTTCTGTACCTGAGCCACAGGTCCCACCGCAACTACATGCACCATTCGGAGCTTCTTCACGGATTCCGAACACATCTACCTGAACCATGATTTTTTCCTCCCCACATTGCTAATCTACCTTTCAATATGATTATACTATCATATTGAATTTCTTAAAAGATGAACAGAAAGCTTCATTCCCTGTAAGGGTTCCATAGAAAGGGAGCAAGAGGCCGTATACTGGGCTCTTGCTCCCTTTCTTCTTCCCTCAATAGCTAGTAAATTTTAGTTTTCCTTACGCTCGGAGAAATGCTTCATCAAAGCTTCCCCTTCTCTAAATTGTTGAGCAAGAATTTCTTGAACCTTCTCTAGGATTATTAATACTTCTGGGTATTTAATGCGACACATTACCTTTAGACCAACTTTAGTTGAAGATATAAGATTTTGTTTGCGCATAATGGTCAAGTGTTGGGATAAATTTGACTGTTCAATTCCCAAGTCTTTAATCAAATCACAAATACATACCTCTTCTTCACTTTTTGCTAGTCTCTCAAGGATACGTATCCGTGTTGGATGTGCTAATGCTTTAAAGAAATCACTTTTCATAGATATTATCTGTTCTTCCACATATACCCCTCTAATCT
>DATMYU010000084.1:0-6117 GCA_035560775.1 Desulfosporosinus sp. | reverse complement strand
GCAAATGGTCTGTCACCGGAGTTAAAACGCTCTGCAAGCCATTTATGTGCAGATTCCTCAGCCAGTGTTTCTCCCGCCTGTATGATGGACAGGGACGTATTCTCCGGGCCAAGCTCATTGTTTGTTATGCTACGCCGGATGGTCGATTCCGTACCATCTTCCTTTAAAGTCAGCTCAACCCAAGTTTTTTCCGTCTTTTTGCAGTCTTTGTTGCGCAACAAGCCAAGGCTATGTCCTACCCGGCGATCACTCTTGATGCGCATCTCATAAGGTATGTTTAAATGCTGTACGTTTCCAGTAAAGCACCATTCTATTGCGTCCATAATGGATGTTTTGCCCTTGCCATTGCCTCCGGAAATCAGCACCAGTGGTGAAATTTCACCGTTTTCTGCAACAAATGTGAAACCCCTGTCTTTATAAATACGGAACATATGAATGTGAAGTGCCTTAATTTTCAGCATTGCCCAGCCACTCCTTTACTGCTGTCTGGTCTTCCTCTGAAAACGCTTTTTCAGTTGTATACGCTTCGTAAAGACACATCAGCTTATCGCGCTTGGGAAGTATCTGCGCCAGCTCAGATTCAGACTCTGTCGCTGTACTTTCCTGTGTCAGTTGATCGAAATAAAAGGGTAACATGGAGAGGTCCGACTCGGTTACGTCACCATTTTCTATTGAGATAAACAGCTTGCGTGAAATATCCGTACTCTTTTCTTCCGACATGGCAGCGGCACAGCGTGCTGTCACTTTATCAGAAAGCAAGATCTGCATAACATTGTATTTTAGCAGGTACTGCGACTTCTTCTCTCGACCGGGCAAGCTACCGAAGTTTAAGAAGCTAAGAATCCGCTCGTCCCATGCTCTACACAGAATTTTTATTCCGTCATCTTCTTTCCTACCTTCTCTGATGTCTAACAGTACTAACAGTTCACATGGAACACCTGTTTCGTTGCATAGAAGGTAAACCTCGCTTAGTTCTTCCGGTACCAATCTATCCTCATTGCAGAATTCCTCTATAATAAGGCTCTTGATGCCGTTCGCATCCACCTGAATCAGAGGTTGGTAGCCATTTTGGGCAAAATATGTGCGCCACGCCTCCTGATACTGTTCACTCATGATAACCCTCCGTATTTACATTTTTCCGAGAAGATAGTGTCTACGCAATTCGCGTTGGTTGCCCATTCTCCTGCATCAATTCCAATGCATTCCATGCACTCTACTGTAAACTGATCCAGCGAAATTGACGTAACATCCAGCTTTTCCTGAGCAATGCGCGCAACATCGATCGAATAATCGCCAACTCCACGTATACTAGCACTTCTGAGATACCATTTTTCCGGCCGCTCATTCCAAGCGCGTACTCGCTTCTGTACATATTGAAGCTTTATCTTTGGACAGTCCCCAATAGAGCCCATGATGATACTGCGCTTGGACCAGTCTTTCTGACTTTGGAAAGAAAACGAGATGTACTCTCTGATTTCAGGTAACAAGCACTCCTCGAACGTATCTTGACTCAAGTCAAGTTTAATCTTCCAAACGTGACGATAGAAAGTCATGATTCTTTCTTTGCAAATGTATAGCGCTTTACGTATGGCCTGTGGTCCGTCACTGTCACTTGGCACATTCAAATCGGTACTAACAGTATTCAACAATTGGACAACACCACTGCTGCTACCCATATTATCCTTTACCCACTCATTGGTGGAAGCATACAGACGGTTCAAACGGGTACGGTTATCCGGTGATAGTTGCTCATCAACAAGCTCACAGTATGCTTCATCCACAAAGCTCCTTATCACGATACTAAATGGTGGATCAGAAGCCAGTGCTTGTTCCAATACTGCCAGAAAATCTTCGCGCTGAACCTTACGATGCTCTAACAGTTTTTGATTGTCTGTTGGCTGGTTTGGCTCATTATAGCGATCTTGAATCAACTTTGTTGCCATGGCAATCAAAAGTTCCTGCCGATTATCTGTATCCTCAATCGGGCTACAGTCTGTGTCAAAAAGAGCATCAAGCTTCTCTCTCAATTCTTTCCGATAATTGCCGATGTTTTTCCTCACTTTTTCCATCTGATACACACCAAGGAAATTTCTCAGCTCCTCCGGTTCATAGAAAGACGCAAACAGATCGTTTTCCCGTTCTTCCTTGGTGCCTGCCTGAATACAACTTATCATTTTCGCTTTTTTCTCAGTGGCAGTTCCCTGATACTGCTTTTGTCCCGCCGAAAGATTCAAATATTTCTTGGCAGTTGCTTCGTCCGGCACAGCCACTGCATCTGCGTGAAAGCCCAACACTGGAATAATGTCTCCACTATAACCGTACCGACTCAATTTGATGTATTGATAATAAAGCTCCCGGGTAATTGCTTTGATATCTAGCTTTGTCTTCGGTGTATATTTGGCTTGAATAATACGGACACCATTGCTCGTTACTGCGCAGACGTCTTCGATGTATTCAGAGCAAATAAACTCCGTTTCTTCTTTGATCAACTCTTCGACAGCAAGCAGATCTTGAAACAAAAAGCCACGCACCCCTGGGGCAGCATCTCTCCGGCTTTCACCGATGTGCATATCAGGTAAGTAATTTTCAGCTACAGTTACCAATTCTCTCTCACTTCTTTTCTACCGATTTATAATCAAAAAGCAGCACAACTCTTGTCTAAGCATCTAAACTCGTTTCCTATAATACTCCTCCAACTTCTCATCACACCTACCAACAATCCACACCTTCTCCTCCGTCGTCAACCTCTTCCATACATGCCTATTAAACTCAACATACTCAATATCCCTACTCCGACTCATAAACCTCATATCTTCAAAACGCTTAAACGGATTCATAAAGATGTTTCTTTCGACATCCTTGTTTGAATACCCATCCTTACAGTAAAGACTTTGTTTCTTCTCTACGACCAGACCCTTTTCTTTTCTTGTGCTATAAAAGTCCATAAAGTAATTGACAATATCCACGACCAATACTCTGCCATTTTCATCAACATGCTCAAGCATCACTTTGAGTAGTACTGGTTTATAGGAGAAACTCATATCCATGGTTCTAACCATCTCCATAAACTTGTCTTTCATATTTGCCGGGGTAATAAGGTCCCAGCCATACTGTTTGGCATAATTCTCAATGGTTACTTCCTTAAAATACTTAAAGCTTCTTTTATCCCCAAACGGCACCTCTAAATCAGCTGCTATCTTCCCTTCACGTATATATCGTTCAATGGTTTCTGTCTGGACATCAACCATTCTCACGAACTCCAGCTGGGAGATCATATCTTTAACTTCATCCTGCCAGTTAAATAGATCAATCAGCTCGTAATCAGCAACACCCACCGGAAAGTCTAGAAAAACAGAAGGTTTCTCCCCTCGGGCTATTAAATCCCAGTCAAGTTGAAACTGTTTCTGGGAAGCAACAACGTACCCCCCTGCTTTATACTCTTTGAGATTAAATATCCTGTGTAAGGAGTAGGGCACGTTAAACATACTGGCATTATCTATGAAATCAAAGACCATCAGGTAGTCTTTGCCTTTAGATTTGCGCATCCCTCTGCCCAGTTGCTGAACATAAAGTGTTTTGGATAGTGTCGGTCTTGCCATAAACAGGACTTCCGTTTTCGGGCTGTCCCACCCTTCGTTTAACAGGTCACAAGCACATAAAACCTGAATATCTCCATTTTCATACTGATCCAGTATTCTCGATCGTTCTACCGACTTCATCGAGCCGGATACAGCCTCACACTTAATCCCCTTCTGTTTAAAGAGCTCAGATATCTCATTGGCATGACGAACTGAGGCACAGAAAACCACGGTTTTCTTGTCTTTAACAAAGTTCAAGTAAGTTTCTGCTAAGATATTATTTCTCTCTGGCACAAACAGTTTGCTTTCCAAGTCCTGGGCATAATATTTCACCCCATTAATTCTTACCGTGGAAAGATCAACATTGGTCTTGACCCGGATACACCGTATGGGAACAAGCACGCCTAGTTCAACCGCTTGTTGTAGATCCAGCTTATGAGCGATGTTCTTAAAGTCTTCAAGGATGCTTTCTCCGTCAGTTCTGTCTGGGGTCGCCGTAAGCCCTAACGTGAATTCCGGTTTGAAATAGCTTAAAACCTTCCTATAAGAGTCTGCCGCTCCGTGATGGCATTCGTCGATGATGACATAACCGAAGTCATCCGGTTTGAATTGATCGAGGTTTCTGGAGATACTTTGAATGCTACTGCAAACGACATAAGCCTGGTTATCTTTCTGCTCGGCAACATACAAGCCAGTCTCCGCAGTATCCCAGATAGTTTCAAATGTCCCTTGGGCCTGAGTTATCAGTTCCTTGGTGTGCGCCAAAAACAAGGTTCTTTTCCCGAGTCGTTTGGCGTCACTGACAGCGGTCACTGTTTTTCCTGCTCCTGTGGCATGATAGAGCAAGGCGATGCTCTCCCCCTGATCGCGCATTGTCTCTAAACTCGCTAAGGCTTCTTGCTGATGCTCCTGTAGCTCAATGAGTTTTCCCTTTTGTTGGGGCAGGTAATCCTCGATCATTTTAAATGTCGGGATCTCCCCCACAAAAATACGCAATTCATCCTTGACCTTCTCAGGATGCTGCTTTAACTGATTATAAACCCATCGATAAACCTTCCAGTTTTGATAGATCAGACTATTTTGCTTGGTGAGGTCATCATAATATTTATTGGAGGAAACCTGATTGGGGTTGTGATAGGTTTCTCCATCAATTTCTATGGCAATTTTTAAATTCTCACTTTCCAGAGCAAAGTCAATGGAGCGCCTGTTGCCATATATATCGGTGAATGGATACTGAAGAAAAAGAAATTCTGATTTATCTGGACCGAAGGTGTCACAAAACAACTCGACAAAGAGATCTTCAGCGACACTGCCAAGACTTCCCTTCTGCTTAATTTTAACTGTCATTTATTCAGCTCCTCAAATCTCGATAACTTCTTTAAGCAACAGTTTCTCCTTGAAAGCGCCTCGCTCCTGAACTTTTTGCATCCTGATCAATTCGAACTCTTGTAAGGAGATGTCCTTATCGTCTAAGATCGCATAGACAACTTCAACTAAGTCAGCCAGCTCTTCAACATTCTCGCTGTCTAGGTATTCTTGAAGTTCCTCACTCAATTTTGCGTTTAGTAATTCTAAGTAGTTCTTACCTGAGACCTCTTCGATGATCGCCTGTTTTCCACTTTGCTCGATGATCTGGGGTATTTTATCTCGTATAAGTTTATTGTAGACTTTTGCACTCCTTGATCTGGCAACATGTGCGCTATTCTCGTCTATGACTGGTAAAGCTATAAAGCCCTCCTGATCATCGCCGAATACTTTCCCGTCATTTTTTGCGAGCCAGTTAGCTGCGTAAGCACATAAAAAGGCATCCAGCTTGTCCTCCAAGTTCTTAAACTCTTTCTTTGACATAGCTTGGATACCCAATAAATCATTAAAGAAATCTGTAGCATTATGAACGGGAGGATTAAAATCACTCAACCGTTTAAAAAGGTCTACCATACGACCCAGTTCCGATTTTGTTACGCCAAATTCAACCTCACTTTTGATTTTATATTTAATGGGGAACGCATCAGGGAAAAGACCTAACGTTATGCCCGTAGGGAAGGTTTCCATAATTACGCGCTTTTTATTTCGTGCGTCACATTTAAACGAAAAATCTGGCATCCTATTTCTAATAGCTCTTATGACTTCTTCTCCTCGAACGATGCCGTAGTGGTTTAACATAAAACTTCTACTACAATTGAAAAGCGACATATTCTTACCATGGATTTTCGCTCTCATAAGAGCTCCGTCACAGTATCTAGAACCTTTTTCGTTATTCACGATTAGTGGCGCATCAATCGCAACGATTGCCCCATCCTGGGCATACTCTTCAACGATTGAGGCTATCATCTCATCCGTGAACACTTTGGCTTCACAATATACGATCTTGCCAAAGTCATCGATAATACAAATCCCGGATTCTTTGCTATAGGTCCATGCTAAGTCAATTCCAATATAATGCATTGATTAACCTCCAAAACCCTTGGCTTCAAATCAATTTCTTGACTCTTTGAGCACTGTTATTATAGTATTTTTGTCTGTTCAGTAATGACTGGAA
>DATMYU010000083.1:0-5748 GCA_035560775.1 Desulfosporosinus sp. | reverse complement strand
GAATTGTATAAGCCGAGGGTTGACAAACTTAATATTATGTGGCTGAGAGTCGAAAGGCGAAAGAATGTGGACAATAGAACTCATGGAGACTTTATTCCAGAAGAGGTTGTTGAAGAAGTGCGTTTGCGCACTGACGTTGTTGAGGTTATATCTGACTATGTCAGCTTACAACGTAAGGGGAAAAACTATTGGGGACTGTGTCCTTTCCATTCGGAAAATACACCTAGTTTTACTGTAAATCCAGAAAAACAAATGTTTTATTGTTTCGGATGTAACATTGGCGGAAATATTTTTTCATTTGTCATGAAGAAGGAAAATTGGTCGTTTGTGGAGAGTGTTAAGCATTTGGCGAACAGATATGGGGTGTCACTTCCTGAAAAAGAACTGTCTCCCCGTGAAAGAGAAGAAAATCGCCTGCGACGACGTGTCGAAGAAATTCACGAATGGGCTGCTAGTTACTTTCATGACCTTCTGTTAAGGTTGCCTGAAGGAGAACCTGGACGTACTTACTTTGCTAAGCGTGGGGTCGACCTTGAAACGATGAAAAGCTTCCGATTAGGTTATGCTCCGGAACGCTGGGATGGATTACTAGGTTATATGCAAGAACGAGGCGTTCAGCCTCATGAATTGGCAGAAGCAGGGCTAGCCATTGAAAAAGAAACGCAGAGTAAAGATGGACGACAATATTATGATCGTTTCCGTAATCGCGTTCTCTTTAGTATACTCGACCGTCGCAACCATCCGATTGCCTTTGGTGGTCGAGCGTTGGATGATTCAATTCCGAAGTATCTAAATTCTCCGGAGACCTTGTTTTTTAATAAGGGGCATAACCTCTATGGTATGCATCGTGCACATCAAGGAATCCGTGAAGAAGGTTTTGCCATATTGGTCGAGGGGTATATGGATGTGATTGCGCTCCAGAAGGCTGGTTTTCCGAATACAGTAGCCTCCTTGGGCACGGCATTAACACGAGATCAGGCAAAACTTTTGCGACGATATACACAGCGCGTCGTCGTCCTCTATGATTCTGATGCAGCGGGTATTAATGCTGCATTTCGAGGAGGAGAAATTCTCCGTGACGTAGGGATTCGCGTGGATGTTTTAACGTTAAGCGGAGCAAAGGATCCGGATGAGTTTCTGAAAAATTTTGGTGTAGAAGATTTCAACAAAGCTTTAAAAGAGGTTTTAACCTATGTCGAATTCAAATATCGCACATTGGTTCGCGAAACACCACCCCAGAATATTCATGAAAAGGCGGAATTAGTCATTAAACTTGCTCCAGATATTTTAAAAGTGTCCAGTCCAGTGGAACGGGAAGGGTATGAGCGGTTTTTAAGTTTGGAACTAGGACTTACATTAGAGGCCGTGCAACGTGAGATCGCAAGTCAGGAACAGAAAAAACCTAAAAATGAGCGAGTACAGGAATATTCTCCACAAAAACGGGTTAATTCTCTTAAAAATAGAGATAATATTATTGATACCATTATATGTAAAGATGATATTGTACACCCTCAACCGACCGTTTATTTAGGGGTTTATCGAGCAGAGCGCATGCTTTTGCGCATGCTTTTAGAAGATATTTCTCATTTGCCCAAAATTAAGGAGCATCTGGGTGAATCGTTTTGGAAAGTTTCGACACACCAACAAATTTTCAATTATCTCGATCAGGATGGAGGATTGCCTGCGCATAGCGACGAAACGGTTCAAAGCCGATTGGCTAGCTTGCTCCTGGAAGAGTTAGATATATCCCAAACTGAGCGACTTTTAGATGATTGTATCAAGGAGATTCTTTCTACGCAAGCAGAGGAACGAGTGGAAGATCTTCAAGTCCGCATGGCAACTTTAGAAAAATCCGGTGACATGGCAGGGGCCATGGCTCTGTTGAAAGAGATAGGAGAGCGGTTGAAACGTGGCGAATAGTAAGGTAAAAGGCACCAAAAAGAATGATCCGATGGAAGGTGGGGGACAGATGACCGAAGAGCAAAAAATGGAAAAAGTCCAAGCCCTCATTCAGAAAGGCAAAAATAAGGGATCCATAACCTATCGAGAGATTATGGATGCTCTCCAAGGGATTGAGCTTTCTGCGGATCAAATTGATGATATCTACCAACAACTTGGTAGGATGGGAATAGATGTGGTGCCAGAGCCTGGAGAAGTTGAGCAGGAAGTCATGAAAAAGACCAAGGATGACGATGATGATCTGGCGGATGAGGAAGCTGAGGAAGCCGAGGAAGAGGCTGAAGTTGATCTAAGCGTCCCTGAAGGTGTAGGTATTGATGATCCGGTTCGCATGTATCTGAAAGAAATTGGACGAGTGTCTCTGCTCTCAGCCGAGGAAGAAATTACATTGGCAAAACGTATGCTAGACGGTGACGAGGAAGCAAAACGTCGCCTGGCTGAAGCAAATTTACGTCTCGTGGTCAGTATCGCCAAACGTTATGTTGGACGGGGTATGCTTTTCCTAGATCTGATTCAGGAAGGAAATCTCGGTTTGATCAAAGCCGTAGAAAAATTCGATTATACTAAAGGGTTTAAATTTAGTACGTATGCCACATGGTGGATCCGCCAAGCCATTACCCGTGCGATCGCAGACCAGGCCCGAACTATCCGAATTCCGGTGCATATGGTAGAGACGATTAACAAATTGATTCGCGTTTCCAGGCAACTCTTACAGGAACTGGGGAGGGAACCAGCACCCGAAGAAATTGCCAAGGTGATGGATATTCCAGTCGAACGTGTCCGAGAAATTATGAAAATTGCCCAAGAACCGGTGTCCCTAGAGACACCCATTGGGGAAGAAGAAGACTCCCATCTGGGTGATTTTATTCCAGATGAAGATGCACCGGCGCCGCCAGATGCTGCTTCGTTCATTCTCTTAAAAGAGCAATTGGAAGAAGTTCTGGAAACGTTAACCCCACGCGAAGAGAAAGTGCTCAGGTTGCGCTTTGGCTTGGATGATGGGCGGACTCGAACCTTAGAAGAGGTGGGACAGGAATTCGGGGTCACTCGCGAACGGATTCGCCAGATTGAAGCCAAGGCTTTGCGAAAATTGCGTCATCCAAGTCGGAGTAAGAAGCTAAAGGACTATTTGGAATAAACGACGCCAATTGTAGCCAATTTCTTTTGAAAAGAAGGAAAACTAAAAAAGGCTTGACTAAAGCGGATTGATTTCATATAATAATCCGTGCAAAGGATATTCCTCGATAGCTCAGTTGGTAGAGCGTCTGACTGTTAATCAGAATGTCGCAGGTTCGAGTCCTGCTCGGGGAGCCATTTTATTTCCCTTTTATATGGGCCCATAGCTCAGCGGTAGAGCCCCCCGCTCATAACGGGTTGATCCTTGGTTCGAATCCAAGTGGGCCCACCATATCCGAAATACGTGGTTCGTAGTTCGAACGGTGGAAGAGACAACGAATATTGAATATCGAATATCGAAACGGGCGATTAGCTCAGCGGTAGAGCGCATCCTTCACACGGATGAGGTCACTGGTTCGAGACCAGTATCGCCCACCAGTGATACCAAAGGTTTAGAGCCGTTTATATAAACCAAAAAACCATGAAATAATGCAACCGTAATGCAACCGTTTTTTAATTAGCTTTTCCTACTAGTATCCTCTCTTTTGGGGGGATACTTTTTTATTCTTTTTTAATAAGTCGTTCATATTTACTCCCGCAGCTGCCTTTACTTTCGGCATGACGTGGGCGTAGATATTGCCCGTGGTAGCTATATCGGCGTGACCTAGTAACTCTTGTACTGTCTTAAGGCTTTCTCCACGTTCCAGCTCCGGGTAGCGAAGGTGTGGTCTTTGGACTACCGAAAACTAAGCCCTTGTCCTTAGTCCTTTTTATGCCCTCTGCGACCGTCGCTGTGCGGTTACGGATATCTAACCGTGGGGCTAGCACTTCTCCTGACCGTATAACCCGTATCTAGGAGTGTAAGAAAGATAGTTCTCCATGTTACCCGTACTTTGTGCGGTCCCAATAAGGAGTTGGAAAGCTGCAGAGCCAGGCGCTTATGTCTAGCTCTGCATTCGAATATAAATTTATAAATTAAAACCGCCGCCGTCGAAAGAAGAATGGAAAGAAAAATGGGAAAAAGAACGGGAAAAAGAAATTATCTCTGTTAGAACGCCTTAAACTGACCATAATAACTATCCTCCTTTCTCGTAGTGAAGATGGAAAATGGTAATTTATAGTGTCTGTACAAAGTATGCAGCTTGTTCTGTAAAGGTTCGGCTATAGTGGTACTGGACAATCGGGGAATACAGAGATTTTATATGATTAGGGATAATCAAGGAGTGAGAACGAAATGAATTATTTAACGCATATGATGGGTTATACCATACTCTGAGCCTATCAAGGATAATGAACGCGCTTAGTCTACGGTGGGAGTTCTTTTCTGTTTTCAAGAGCAACCTGCCCGGTGATATTCTTTGTGGTTTTGGGACTAGCGTTCGTTTTTGATTACTGGGTCTGGATACTTAAAAAGCTACCATCGTTTTTGGATGATAGCCTTCTAAATTAATAGTGTTTCTTTAGAAAATCACGCCTAAAGCGATAAGAATCAAAATAGCAATAGCAATAATTCCTACACCGACGCAATGACCATCGCCGCCATAGCCATAAGAGGCAACTGGAGCGACAGGGGGACGACAGCATGCTCCGCCCATTCCAAACATTGATAGTTCCTCCTTTCTAAATTAGAATACGATTCCCAGTGCGATAAGCAGCAGAATAATCACGACAACAATTGCGATTCCTTCTCCAAAAATTTTTCTTGGTCTGCAATCATCATGTTCAATACCACCGAATGCCATTTGCATTTCCTCCTTTCAAGAGATAGTACATAATATGCACAAGCTGTGGTATATGGAACAATATGGTAATCAAATAACTCCGGAGAAGTTGGGTTGATGATGGGTAATATTTAGTTTTTGTCCCATCTCATGTTAAGTTTATGGGTAAGTGCAAGTGGTTTTTACATAAGATGTAGTGCAGGGAGAACTTAATAGCTCTCTGCTGTTTCCTTATTAACTCTTGAATCAATAATTCGGATTCATCCAAAATCTCACAAACTCCATAAGGCGTTTGCCTTCATCCGTAAGTATTTTCCCCCTGCCATGACAATTCCTACAAAAAAAGAGTATGGATTCACATGGTGGATCCGGAGTATCATTGTTGATTATGTTTGATTTATCTTTAGTCGCCAAAACTTGAGACCTAAAATTGTGCATGGTCCAGTCATGATACCACGTGGTGTTCTCAATCCCACCTTACCGCTACACTTTGGGCATCGTTCCTCTAGCGTATTAAAGTCAATCATTACACATACCCTCCGTTTAGTTGATTATTCCATTAAAAATCCTATTAGCGGAAATGGCAGAAGAGAAGCATATTTTTAAAAGACTCGGCATAATAAAACTAAATCTTGGGCAAAATATCCGTTGTAAAAATTACTCGTCCTACTTAGTTCTCATCAAAAACGGTGGAGGCTATTTGTGGAATCGGATGACTTGTGTATGATAACCACGATAAAGGGTATGATAATCGTAGGCTTCAATATTTTCCTCTAAAAGATGGCTCTCATCGGAAACGGTGGGGGTCTTTTTTGTGTTTTTTGTAAATAAGTAATCCCAGCTTAATCGCTAGGTGCTTGAAATCAATAGATACACATAAAGATAATAACGCGAGGGAGTGGTGCAATGAAAATTTTGGTGTTACCAAGACCAAGAATCACTTCTATAATAT
>DATMYU010000082.1:0-5702 GCA_035560775.1 Desulfosporosinus sp. | reverse complement strand
CTTTTATATACTGAAAAACCTTAAGAGTATCTTTTGTTACAGGAATAAACGCCCTCAGTCTTTCCAGGTATCCCTTGCTTTTGGCAATTTCCAACGCAGTTGGAAAGTATAGGTCCAGCAGCCAGGACAATCGAATCAGCTTGATATCGACGGGGGTTCTGACTAACGTATAGGAAATCTGCTCTCCACTCAAAATGCCCTGAATAATTTCCGGGGAATAGCTTTCATCCGTATGGTTACTATCTACAGCCAAATATGGGGTTCGCGAAGGATTCTCATAAAAACTAATGATCTGATTAAGAATGTCAAGTTTATCCGCATCTCGTATCAGTCTACAGAATAATAACGTGTTCCCAACCACGCTTTCCTGAATAACACGTTGATTGTGGTTCTTTATGGCTGTGAGAATCATCGCCTTTTCCAACTCACTCACACGACCTGAAAAGATTTGATACCGCTTCAGAACCGACAATCCCAACTCCGCATGATCTTCACTCTGGTGATCTTTGAACGTACGGTATTTTACATATTGTTCAAAACGACCAATATCATGAAAGAGTCCGATTACTTCTGCTAAAAGCATCTGGTTCGTATCTAGCTGTAGATCCCGTCCAAGGGTTAGCATATAGTCTCGAACTCTTAGAGAATGTTCTTTTTTATATTTCAGGTTGGCCTCGACCTTCTCGGTTTCCGAAGGATGGCTCTCTGTATATTCTTCAAACCAGGACGTAAAAAAGCAGACATCATCTTGGGTCATTGTCAAATCTCCTTAAATTTTCTTCAATCGCATTTTCCTTGTTTATTATACTCTGTACTACCCTGGTTATAAAATTTAATCTCAACCGGTTAGTCTTTATACAAAAATATAAACTGGCAGTATGCATGCGATGGACACCCTTGCATTAAGCTGCTTCACTCTTCGGGACTTTCACCCTAGAGACAACGCCTATGTCAGGCACACCAAAAAAAAGCTCCTAGATTTCTCCAGGAGCTCGAACTAGAACTGTTTATATTACAATCTTCTAGCTAGATGATAGCCTTCAGCAATTGCGCCCATAATTTTACTCACTTTTTTTGCATCTCCGATTGTATAGACGTCAGCATCAATGTCTTCCAATTGTTTTTCTAAATCATTGACCGATGCCACACCAACTGCAATAACTACAGTATCTGCTGTTAATTCCTTTTCGTTTCCTTCGGGATCGTTTACTATTGCCCCTTTGCCTGTTAGCTCTTTGATTCTCGTCTTAGTGAGAATTTCTATGCCTTGTTTATTCATTTCTTCCATCAGCCAGAATTTCGTCATGAAATCCAAAGAAGTCGCAACATCCTCCATCATTTCAACAATTTTAATCTTCTTGCCGCTTAATGCCAGGAAGTGGGCCACTTCACAACCAACTAATCCTCCACCAACGACAATTACTGAATCACCGACCTTAGCTGTACGCTCAAGCACTTCAAAAGCGGTTACCACATTTTTATTGTCAACTCCTGGGAAGTTCGGCACTAATGCTTTACCACCTGTTGCAACAATAACAATGTCTGCCTTTTCTTTCACGATAAGTGCCTTATCAACTACAGTATTAAAGATGACTTCAATGTTGCTGTATTTTGTGAACATATATTGGTGGTATCTGACAACTTGACCTAAGTCTTCCTTCCCTGGAATACTTGTCGCTAGCTTCAATTGTCCGCCACCAAGTTCACCCGTCTTTTCATATAGTTTGACATCATGTCCACGTTGCCCTGCGATCAGGGCTGCTTCCATTCCACCCGGACCTGCTCCCACGATGACAATCTTCTTTTTCTCTGTTGCCGGAGTGATTACGCATTCTGCTTCTCTGCCAACAGCAGGGTTAACCGAACATTTACATGTTTGTACAGAAAGATTTCTTTGATACAGCCTTCATTACATCTGATACAATTGCGAATTTCATCTTCCCTGTCTTCTCTAATTTTCTTAGGAAAGTCCGGGTCTGCAAGTACGCTTCTACCGAAAGATACAAAATCAGCAGTTCCTTCTTCCAAAACATTTTCTGCTAATTCCGGGGTTAGGCCACCTACCGCAATAATTGGAATGTTCAATACCTTTTTAAATTCCTTTGTTGATTCCAACAGGAATCCGTGTGGCACATACATTGGGGAAATAACCTTATAGATTGAGCCCAGATCGAAGAAGTTTCCAGATGTCATATGAAGGGCATCCGCGCCTGCTTCTTCAATTCGTTTAGCTATTTTCAAAGTATCCTTTATTTCCAGGCCACCTGGTAGATCTTCTGAAACACTCAATCTTGTGATAATCGGAAAGTCCTGTCCACATTTCATTTTAATATTTTGGATGATTTCTTCAACAAATCTTAAGCGATTATCAAAGCTTCCACCGTATTTATCCGTTCTCTGGTTGGATCTAGGAGACAAGAATGCCCATACCATGTAGCCATGACCACCATGTACCTCTACACAATCACAACCGGCCATTTGCGTTCTTTTCGCACCATCTCCATAAGCCTCGATAACTTCAACCACTTCATTTATGCTGAGTGCTTTTGGAGCTTCTGGCATTCCAGCTGCGCGTATCGCGAAAGGACCTACTGCTTGCTCACCAATGATGTTTCTATAGGCTCCTCTACCAGCATGGTGAAGTTGAATACAAACCTTTCCACCGCGTTCATGAATTCCATCTGCTAATCTTGCCAGCCCCGGAATGAATTTATCACTATATATTCCCGGCACACTCGGAAGCCCTTGACCTCTTTTTTCTACTGAGGTGATTTCTAATATATTCAGTCCTATTTCTCCCTCAGTCCGTGCGAAATGGTAATCTAAGAAATATGGGTTTAGTGATTGATCTTCACTAGCTAATACAGTACCCATTGCCGGCCCCTATCGTACATATAGTCGCGCCAGTTCGGCGTGCATTTCAAATATATTGGAATCAGATAGAAGCAATCTGGGGTGTGAGGTCCGGTTTAACGTAACCGTGAGAGGGACCATCCTCTCAAGACGCGGTGCTAGCCTCTATACCCTGCTATGGTGAGGCCCACGAACCTGCGTTGAAGGGCGGTAAATGATACCACTCCTACGATAGGTTACAGGAGTGTAATGGGTTGGGCCGGTTGGTTTCTATATTGTTAACCGGATATTGGTTCATGAATCAGTCGTCGCTGTTTATAGAGGTTTAAGACAGCGAACCTCCCCCGTCTTCAGCAGGCACCTAAGACAGGGGTGTTAAGATTTAAATGCAGGTACCTGGGATGGTGGTAGGCCGGTCGCCATCGGGCGACTGGACAGCTGTCGTTGATGTGGCCTACCACCGGCGGAGGAGCCATAGTAGTCCGAGGACGGGAAAGCCATCCACATGGCGAAGGGCTTCTAGCTAGGCCAAGCATTCCTGAGAGTAGCCCTCATTGAAAGGGGGTATCCGGCTGTTTCTTCCCGGAACCCAATCCTGCGATATTCGACCAGGCTGGCTCTCACGAATTCAGGAATTGCTGTCGTTACGCAGTAAGCAAGGCAAACCTTTCTCCCGTATCAATGGTATTTTAAGACTCAGGAGGTTATGGTATTCTGCATTGGAAAAGGTCTTGAGTAATAAAGGGGCCCGCACTCCGAGCATCGATGGCCAGACCCGCAGAAACTATCAAGAGGAATGCCAGAAAGCTTCCCTCATCAACCAGATTTTGGCAGAGATCGAAGGAAGGTGTTATAAACCTCAGCCCGTCAGAAGAATCTACCTCCCCAAAAATCGTAGCCATTATACAAAAACAACTGGCAGTATGCGTTACTACCAGTTTACTGCCGATTCTAGTTTCATATGGTTAAACTACGTCCTCCAAAAACAATTACGTCATCGGTACGATTACCAGTAGAATCACAAACGCCATGACAAGAAATATGCATCCTTTGCGTACTACCTTTAAGGCTTTTCCCCTAGCTGAGTTCCTCTTAGGATTTATTAGAAATTCAACTTTTCATCCCGCCTTTTTATTTACAAGCTTCCAAGGTCTCGTAGAATTCATGTTCAACTTCGGAAATACTTGTATACCTTTGGTTTACACCCATAAGCCTTTTCAAAAATAACAGTTCCTTTGGATGTAATTGCAATTCGTCATACCAGGGGCGCTTCTTACAACTTTTAAATTCAAAGGAAGAGTAATATAGGTGCAGTAGGAAGTCTCCTAGAAATGCGAAGTCCATGTCTGCTCTGTATTTCTTGTTATTAATCCAACGTGCAAGCCCAAAATCAACAAGGTTAACCTTTTGACCATCATACAAGGTATTTGGCACCCTTATGTCTCTATGGACTATGCTCTTGGAATGCAAGTACTTTAAAATTTCGATGAGCTGACTTGCTACTCTATATATCTCTTCTCTTTCAAACACGTGCTTGTCAAGATAAATAATATCCTCGAATGTTCTGCCTTTTTTGAATTCAATTACATAACCGTAGAAATCTTCACGCTCAATTTTTTTAATAAACCGGGGAACACTCTCGTTCTGTAAGCTCTTTAAAATGTCTTCTTCAAACCGAGCCTTTACGCCAGCTTTCTTCAGCATTCCCCTTTTTAGTTGCTTGAGTATATACGATTTCTGACCCTGAGAAACTAGATAGCAGATACCAAACCGACCTTCTCCTATAGTTTTCTCGATTGTATAGTCAGCGATCTGCTCAGACGGCTTATAAAATTTGTCCCGTCTAAATAGACTTAAGACCATGAACTCTTCCGGCGATGACGACTTGAGGAATGCCCGCTGTTAGACCGCGAATGCCTTTTTGAACCTGTCAGGGCTTCCTTGATTTTATCCAGTATTCCTCCGGAGCCATGCGGTTTTTTATAATGTCCGCCGCCATGATTCTGACCAGGGTAATGTCCTTTACTTTTTGATCTTGAAAAAGAGCTCATTATAAATCCCCCTATTAATTGTTATTTACCTTCGCCGCGCTTGTGTCAGCAATTCCAATAGCATCATCCAGGAATGTGCTAACCGCTATACACACCTTGGTATTTTATCAGAAATCTTTTCCTTGATTTCATGAACTATAGTATGAACCGATCTTTAGCTTTGATATGGATCAATACCTACATTTATATTGATACACCGAACTGCCCCTTACGGTCTAAGCTCTATATACCATTGCTCAAATGAAGTGCATTCACATACCATCAAACACTAGTTTCAAATCTATAGTGAAATCCGGAAAAACAGATAATTGCACTTTATCTTCCTCAGTGTAAGCTTCCGGGCGGCCGTATCGTTTGTTTTCCTGTAATGTAAACACATTGATGTATTTGCTGTCTGCTTCAACAATCCAATATTCTTTAACGCTGGCCTTTTCGTACCTATTGAACTTTACTACTCTGTCCAGCTGGGCAGTCGATGGTGAAGATATTTTAATGATTAGAGTAGGTACTCCGAAATATCCGGTTTTCCTAAGTTTGCTATCATCACACACTACAACAATATCCGGTTGAACGATATTTGAAATTTCATCATCATTCTCATTGGATTCTGCCAGACATAAGTCAAAGGGTGATGCAAATACTCTGCATGGTTTATCTATTAAGTAGTTTGATATTTGTCTGTGAAGCTCGCTAGATATACTTTGATGTTGCCATTTAGGAGCAGATTGCATATAAGCTACTCCACTAATTATTTCCCAGCGTTCATTCTCCGGCCAGGTTAAGTAATCGGCGTAGGTA
>DATMYU010000081.1:0-14849 GCA_035560775.1 Desulfosporosinus sp. | reverse complement strand
GGGAAGTCGGTGTAAATCCGGCGCGGTCCCGTCACTGTAAACAAGGAGTTTTCTTTAGAAATCCCGCATCGAATGCTGGGATGAAGGAGAAAGCGATGATTTGGAGCCAGAAAACCTGCCTTAAGTAGCATCCACTGACCTACGCGCGATAGGAGATGTGTGTGTTTATTTAGTGTAAACCATACGAGCCGCACAGGCTCGTTTTTTTTACCAATTTATAAATACGCTCCCTTTCAGTCGTAACCCAAGCAACTGAATAGAAATACTAGGGAAGAAGGTTTTATATGTTACAGGTGATCGGTATCGGTCCTGGAAGGCCGGAATGGTTGCCACCGGCAATTATTGAACTTGTAAAGCACTGCGACGTTTTGATTGGAGGATCTAGGGCACTTCAACTCTTTCCAGATTTTACGGGACTTGAATATTGCCTATCCGGTGACCTCACCAGCAGTCTTGCTATCATTAAAAAGGCACTTATGGAAGAGCAAGTTGTGGGGGTTCTCGTCTCTGGTGATCCTGGATTTTTCAGCTTTTTACCCAGGCTCAAGAAAGAATTTCCTGAAGAGAGAATAGACGTTTACCCGGGGATCAGTTCACTCCAATTCGCTTTTGCTAGAGCTGGGGTTCCTTGGCAGGAGGCAAGCTTTGTAAGTGTCCATGGGCGGCCATTGTCGGTGTTACCCCAGACGATTAGGCGTCCGACAGCGGTATTGACCGGTGGCGAAAATACTCCTCAGAAAGTCGCTCAACTCTATTTGGAACGGGGTTATAACCCCATTATTTCTATCGGTAATGCCCTTGGGTATCCAGAGGAAATCTGGGAAACCATGGATGCTGAGCACTTGGCTGGGGAAAAGGCGTCCTTAAAGAATGCTATTGTCATCCTGTACCCAGCTTTGGGACAGGAAGTCAAGCAAGGTACAGGTTACAGGATTGGCATTCCAGATCAAGAGTTTTTACGGGGAGAAGTTCCCATGACCAAGGCGGAAATTCGAGTACAAGTGCTCGCCAAGGCGCAAATTTCATTATATGATAAGGTTGTGGACATTGGGGCGGGTACTGGGAGTATTAGTATTGAAGCTGCAGGTCTTGCTGCTGAAGGTGTTGTTTATGCAATTGAACATAAGCCAGAGGCTCAAGAGCTGATTCTGGCCAATCAACGAAAGTTTGATGTAACAAACCTTCGGCTGATTTCTGGAGCTGCACCAGAAGTTTTCGGTGAGCTTCCCCAAGTCGATGTGTGTATCATTGGCGGCAGTAATGGTCGGTTGCCGGAAATCTTAAAACTCGTACCACTCGTTGCTGGGGGAAGAATTGTGATCACGGCAGTGACGATAGAAACAGTGGCTCAAGCCCTAAAATTGCTTACAGAGCTTAACTATCAGGATATCGATACCGTTTCGATTCAAGCGGTCCGTTGGAAGGCAGTTAAAAATCTTCATATGGCACAAGCTTTGAATCAAGTCTTTATTTTATCAGCACGAAAAGGGGAGAAGACATGAATATAACTTGGGGTAAACTCTATGGTGTCGGGGTGGGTCCCGGTGATCCTGATCTCTTAACATTAAAAGCTGTAAAAGTTCTCCAATCGGTCGATATCGTAGCCATCCCCAAATCCAAGCTCGAACGAGAAAGTGTAGCTTGGGATATTGCTAAAATTCACTGCCCTGCAAACGTGCGCCTCATCGAATTGGAATTGCCCATGACTTCAGATCAACAGGTATTAGAAAAAGCTTGGTGTGAGGGAGCAAAGACGCTCCTGGGCGAACTGAAACAGGGCAAATCCATTGCCTTTATTACCCTGGGTGATCCTTCACTCTACAGTACCTACAGTTACCTACTTAATATCCTTCAGGAAGAACTACCTCAGGAGTGTATTGTAACAGTACCGGGAATCACGGCTATGTCCGCTGCGGCGGCCAGTATTAACTTGCCTTTGGCCACAGGTGATGAGCCCCTCCTTGTCTTACCGAGTACTGAAGATGTGGGAGAGTTCCTCAACTTTCCCAACGTGGTCTTGATGAAAGTTTCGCGAAGACTTCCAGAGATGTTGTCGCTTCTCGAAGAACGAGGGAGAAAAGCCGTTTTGCTAACGCGACTCGGACAGCCCGGAGAGAAGATCCGTTGGGAGCCTAAACCCTCCGACTTCGCAGCTGATAAAATCGATTACCTTAGTTTACTGCTTGTGAAAAATGATTTATTAGGGAGGGGAAAAGGTGAGTAGTAAGGGAGAAATCATATTCGTTGGAGCCGGTCCAGGTGATCCGGAACTTATAACGGTCAAAGGATCTCGCGCGTTGGAACGGGCTGACCGCGTTATTTACGCCGGGTCTTTGGTCAATCCAGAATTACTTGGTATTTGTCGTAAAGGTACACCTATCCATGACAGTGCCCATCTCACTCTCGAAGAAGTAGTCGCTTTGATGACTGAGGGAATAACGCGAGGAGAAACGATTGTGCGTCTCCATACGGGCGATCCCAGTATGTATGGAGCAATCAAGGAGCAATTCGACCACTTAGACAAACAAAATATTGCCTATTCTGTCATTCCCGGAGTCAGTTCGGTATTTGCCGCGGCTGCAGCGATCAGACGAGAATTCACCTTGCCAGGTATCAGTCAAACGTTGATTCTTACCCGTTTGGCCGGGCGTACTCCTGTACCAGAACGTGAAGCGCTGGAAAAATTAGCGCAACATCAAGCCAGTATGGCTATTTTCCTAAGTGTTCAGGATATGGGATCTGTTGTTGAAGCGTTGCTGGCGGGTGGTTACCAAGCGTCAACCCCAATTGCCGTGATTTCTAAAGCTAGTTGGCCGGAAGAAGAGGTAATACTTGGAACCTTAGAAACTATTGAAGAAAAAGTTAAAAAGGCAGGAGTCAGGAAACAGGCTCAAATTCTCGTCGGAGATTTCTTGGATCCTGCCCATGGGTACGATCGTTCGAAACTCTACGATCCAACCTTCACGCATGAATATCGGCAAGGCTCAAAACCGTGAATGGGAAAATAGCACTTCTGGCCTTAACCGATCGAGGGATGGACACTGTCCGGCGTATTAACGAGAGCCTTCCGAGTAACGTTGATCGTGAGTTGTTTCTGCATGAGAAAGCTCAAGGTCAAAATAGACTTGAGGAACACGGCTTTCAACGTTTGGGCGATATCGTCCCCAGTCTCTGGAAGGAGTGTTCGGTGCTCATTTTTGTCATGGCAACAGGGATTGTAGTACGCCAAATTGCTTCCTTGATCGAAGGCAAAGATCGTGATCCGGCGATACTTGTGCTTGATGAGGCGGGAAAGTTTATCATTCCACTGCTTTCCGGGCATTTGGGCGGCGCAAATACTTGGGCAAATCATCTGGCTTCGCAGCTTGGAGCCGTGGCGGTTATTACAACAGCCACGGATGGCAGGGGATTGGTTGCCCCTGATGAATACGCCCGAAGGTATGGTTGGAAAGTTGAACCTTTAGACCATTTACCCGCTGTCAATCGTTTGCTCTTAGAGCAGGGTTGTCTAAGGGTCTGGACAAGTTATCCTTTAAACCACGAAAGCGCATGGGTAAATGATAAACACTATCAATTCCTGTCTGAACACGAGAAAGAAAAAGCGAATGTTATCATAGATGCTTTTCCCAAGCCGTTGACTAAGAAAGATTGTATCTATATAATTCCGCCAACCTTAAGTGTTGGGGTTGGATGCCGGCGGGGAATTTCCACTGAGGCAGTCTTAGAGGGGATCACTTCGGCGGTTGAACGGATCGGGGCCTCCCTTAAGGCCGTGGCTGGGATCTATAGTATTGACCTTAAAGCGGATGAAGTGGGTTTGATTGGAGCAGCAAGGTACCTACGGGTTCCGTTTCAAACCTTTCCAGCTGAGATGCTTCAATGTGTCAATGAAGATAAACAATTAAGTCAATCAAAATTTGTATTAGAAAAGATAGGAGTGGACGGGGTATGCGAAGCAGCGAGCTTACTGGGAACTCAAAAGGGACGACTGGTTCTGCCGAAGATCAAGGGTCGGGGGGTCACCATAGCGATAAGCGTGGAAAACTCTTTGTCGTGGGCATCGGGCCCGGAGATCCTGCCCATATGACCGCACGGGTAAAGACGGTTTGGAATGAAGTGGATGTCATCGTTGGTTACAAAACCTACATTGATCTTATTCGGCCCTACATAACTGACCAACAAATTGTTTCTAACGGGATGCGTCAAGAAGTTGACCGTTGTCAAGAGGCCATTCGTTTGGCGGCCGAAGGACACAGCGTAGCCGTGGTAAGTAGTGGAGATGCCGGGGTTTACGGCATGGCTGGTATCATGATTGAGTGTCTGGAGAAAGATGGACTGTTGGACATTCCACTTGAGATCGTTCCAGGCATAACGGCAGCCACTGCGGCAGCTTCCATGCTGGGGGCTCCCTTGATGCATGATTTTGCAGTCATTAGCTTAAGTGATCTGATGACGCCTTGGGAAGTTATCGAGAAACGCGTGCGTTTAGCGGCTGAAGGGGATTTTATTTTGGCAATTTATAATCCTAAAAGTAAAGGGCGTCCGCTCCACATTGAGACTGTGCGCGAGATTCTTCTTCGCTACCGTCGTCCTGAAACTCCCGTTGGCCTTGTTCGGGAGGCACTACGGGGCGAGGAATCCACTGTCCAAATGACGACACTGGGTGATTTTACAAATCTCTCCATCGACATGCTGACAACCGTAATTATCGGGAACTCCCAAACCCGTATGATAGGACCTTATATGGTCACGCCTCGAGGATATATGCTGTGAGGCTATTGGTCTTGGCAGGAACAGAGGATGGACGTGAGCTGGCAGATGCCCTCAAACAGCGTGGACATGAGGTTTTAGTTTCCACTCTAACCACTTATGGTGCAGAGCTGGCACACGAACAGGGACTCCAAGCACGTTCTGGGGCAATGGATGCTCAGATTCTCACAGACCTTGTAGAAGGAAGTGCCTTTGCAGCAATTGTGGATGCTACTCATCCCTACGCGGTAAAAGTTAAAGAGATGGCCAAAATGGTCTGTGAAAAACAATCCATTCCCTATCTTCGTTGGCAGCGTTCACCCCTTGATCTGGCTACTCATCCCCTCATTTATTGGGCTGAGGATATTCCGGCTGCGGCCCTGATTGCTGCAAAACTAGGGCAACGAATTCTCTTGACTACCGGAAGCAACGCGTTGTCAGAATGGGTATCACTGCCCGCGCTGAAAGACAAAATGCTCTATATACGCGTTCTGCCTACAGCGGGGGTGCTGGCGCGCTGCGAAGCATTAGGGTTCAAACCGAAGCAAATCATCGCCGCTCAAGGTCCCTTTTCTCAAGAGTGGGATGAAGCGATGTTCAAGCAGTTAAAGATTGAGGTTGTGGTTGCTAAAGAAAGTGGCAAAGTGGGAGGAACTCTCGAAAAGGTACAGGCTTGTCTCTGTTTAAATATTCCGTTGGTTATCTTGAAACGACCGGTAACTGAAGATCAAGATGTGTCGATTTCACAATTTATTAGACATTTGGAGGAGATAGTATGAAATCAGAGATTATTCTCTTAGGTCACGGTAGTCGCCGTGCAGAAGCAAACCAAGGATTGTTGGTTGTCGCTGAAAAAGTGAGCAAGATAATGGGACAAGTTGTTACGCCTGCTTATATGTCGCATGATACGCCTAGTCTTCCCGAAGCAGTGGAGGCGAAAATCCAAGCTGGAGCAGTAAAGATTATCATAATGCCGCTCTTCCTTTTTCGAGGAGTCCATGTATCCGTCGATATTCATGAGGAATTGAGTGAAATCAGAAAACAACATCCGAACGTAGAAATCCTATTTACCCAGGAGTTAGGAGCAAGTGACGGCATCGCCAATTTAGCAACCCTGCGCATTAAGGAGGTCATGGGCGAATGACAGCTTTTATCCTAGATCCGGGTCAAATCGAGACAGAAAGCATGCGCATCATACGAGTTGGACTGACCCGCCCTTGGGCAGAGGATGAATTTCCGGTTGTGGAACGATTGATCCATACGAGTGGGGATCCTTCTTTAGAACAGGTCATTGCGATTCATCCACAAGCAATTGCTTGTGGGCTCAAGGCTTTGAAGGAGGGCGCGAACGTCATTACTGATGTTGAGATGGTTCGCGCTGGTATATCCAAAGAAAAACTTAAATCTCTGGGTGGAACTGTGGAAAGCTATCTGAATGCTCCTGGAGTTTCAGAACAAGCTAAAGCATGGGGAATCACCCGCTCGATGACGGCTTTTCGAATGCACCCGGAGAGCCTGCGCGGTTCAATCGTAGCAATTGGTAATGCACCCACCGCCCTGATCGAAGTCCTGCGTTTAGCAGAAAATCCCCAGACCCGTCCGGCGTTGATAATCGGAATACCGGTCGGTTTTGTAGGGGCTAAAGAATCTAAGGATTTACTGTGGGATCGTCAGGAGATCCCATCCATAACGGTTTTAGGGACGCGGGGGGGAAGTCCACTCGCCGCGACCGTTGTCAATGCGTTGATTTATACTGCTTTGCGACAGCTCAAAGCTTAATAATTCCCAATCGTCGGAACTCTAGCCTCTTATCCCTAGCCTAAGGACCTTTAGCTCTTTAAGATGCGAGGTCTTAGGAACGGGATATTAAAGGTTGCATCTTAAACTAGTCATACTTGCTAAATCTCCGGTCTGCGGACCTCTAGCCCTATTAGGGACGGGAACTTACGTGCGCGAAAAAGCGTGACTTCAGGAAAAAGAGGGTGACAAATTTGTCTTCGGAAAGAAAATTGTCAGCAAGACTCATGATCCAGGGGACCTCTTCAAGCGTTGGAAAAAGTGTGTTATCTGCTGCGTTCTGCCGAATATTTTATCAAGAAGGATACCGAGTGGCTCCTTTTAAAGCACAGAATATGGCACTTAATTCGTTTGTGACAGAAGCTGGCGGAGAGATGGGGAGAGCTCAGGTAGTTCAAGCCCAAGCTGCAGGGGTTGAACCTGATGTACGAATGAACCCTATTTTACTCAAACCCAGTGGCCCAAACGGTTCTCAAGTAGTTATTATGGGTCAGTCGCAGGGAAACGTGACTGCCCTGCGTTACCACGGAGAATATCAACGAATGACCTGGCCATATGTTGAGGATGCACTACACTCCCTCCTTGACGAATTTGAAATTGTAGTTATTGAAGGGGCAGGAAGCCCCGCGGAAGTTAACCTTAAATCGAATGATATTGTCAACATGCGCGTAGCCATAGAGGCGAAGTCACCAGTGATACTTGTAACAGACATTGATCGAGGAGGCGCTTTGGCTTCTGTTGTTGGGACCTTAGAATTAGTGGAGCCTGAAGAGCGAGCATTGGTTAAAGGGATTATATTCAACAAGTTTCGTGGCGAACTAGCCCTTCTCCAACCTGCTTTAGATTTTATTGAAGAGAAAACAGGCATACCAGTCGTTGGGGTTGTTCCTTATTATAAAATCCGCATTCCAGACGAAGATTCCGTAGCCTTAGATGGGGCAGATGAGAAACCCTCGGTTTCCCTAACCGATAAACTGGACATTGCAGTTATTCGCTTTCCCTATATCTCTAATTTCACAGACTTAGATGCGCTGCAGGATGAACCAGATGTCTCTGTGCGCTATGTCACTGAAATCGCTAATCTGGGAAAACCGGATCTCGTTATTCTTCCGGGAAGTAAAAATACCTTAGCCGATCTGCGTTTTCTTAATGAAAGCGGTTTGGGAGCGCAGATTCAGAAGCTTTGGGCAGAAGAGCTTCCGCTCATTGGTATTTGCGGAGGATACCAAATGATGGGGCGTTCTGTGAGGGACCCGCTGCATACGGAGTCGTCACTCGAAGAGTCAGCAGGTCTCGGTATTCTGCCAATGGTGACGGAATTTTATGCGCAGAAGCATACCGTCCAGAGTAAGGGGACAATTCTTTCCGATCGAGATTTTCTTAAATCATGCACAGGAGAAACGGTTGTTGGCTATGAGATACATATGGGCCGATCAACCATCGATGAAGGGCAAGCGCCTCTTTTTAACTTGACATCGAACGGAATATCCTATACAGATGGTTTGCAAGCAGGTAGCGCCTTTGGAACCTACTTACATGGGGTTTTTGATAATGACGGTTTACGGACGGGACTGTTGACGTGGCTTTGGCAGCGCAGAGGTTGCCCTAGACCGGTTGAAGCGACACTTTCCCAGTCAGCCCTTCGTGAATCTGCCTTTAATGAGTTGGCAGATCTAGTGCGTCAGAGTTGCGATATTGAACGAGTTCGGGCTATTATGGGGTTAGATGCCGGAGCGATTCCTCAGGCTACAACCAGTTTAAACAATGCAGACAGAGGGAATGACGGGTGATCCGGAATTATGGCAACGATTAGTATACTCTCAGTGGCTATCTCGACCGCTGTCCTTATCGGATTTCTTCTCGACCAAATCATCGGAGATCCCCGTAGCTGGCCCCATCCTGTTGTTGGGATAGGAAAAGTTATTGATTTTTTGGAGCGCCATCTTAATAAAGGATCTCCCGAGGCACGTCGCCGGAATGGAGTTCTGCTTACTATTCTGGTGATAGGCGGAAGTTATTTGCTCACTTGGGCTGTAGTTTTAGGAGCGAATGCACTTCATCCCTTAGTGGGCATGGGTGTGAGTGCCTATTTTATCTTTACAACGTTGGCTGGAAAATCCTTGTTAGATGCAGGACAAAGCGTTATGGAACCTTTAAAAAATGGGGATTTGAGTGGGGCTCGGCAGCGGCTTGCTTGGCTTGTTAGCAGGGACACTGGGCATCTTTCCGAAGGGGAGGTTGTCCGAGGGACGGTTGAAACTCTCGCTGAAAACTTCGTCGATGGAATCTTGTCTCCGCTTTTTTATGCGGCCCTAGGTGGAGCTCCTCTGGCCATGGCCTTTAAAGCGGCCAGTACATTGGATTCGATGGTTGGCTATCGGAATGAACAATACGAAGATTTTGGCTGGTTTTCCGCTCGAACGGATGATTGGGCTAATTACGTGCCAGCACGTTTATCAATTCCCATCTTACTCCTGGCAGGCTGGTTTTGGCGGATGCCAATTCGCCATGCCTACCGAATCTGGAAACGGGATGCTGCAGGTCATCCCAGCCCTAACGGTGGAAATCCGGAAAGTGTTGTTGCTGGGTTGCTAGGTGTTCGCCTTGGCGGCATCAATAGCTATCATGGTAAGCCACATCATCGGGCTGAAATGGGAGAGGCACTCCATCCTGCGAATGCCTCTGACATCTTTCAGTGTCGGAGGCTGGTTAAAACAGCGACTTGGTTATCCATTTTACCTGCTCTTATGTTAGCATACGCGGTGTGGTAATTTTGTGAGGCGTGAAGTTCGAGGCTCAAAGCTCAAATGGAATATTCGCTTCTCGAACTTAGGCTTTCGAAATTCGTTCCTCGCGAAATCGAATTATATTGGAAGGGAGAAACAGCATGAAGATTCCAAGGATTGTTCTAGCGGGAACGCATAGTGGCGTTGGTAAAACAACCCTTGCTACTGGTTTAATGGCTGCTTTGAAGAAGCGTGAGCGTCCAATCCAAGCTTACAAGGTCGGGCCAGATTACATCGATCCCAGCTATCATGCCGCGGCTACAGGAAGGCCTTCTCGTAATCTTGACCGCTGGTTGTTGGGTGAACATCTCCCTTCCGTCTTTGCTCAAAGTGCTAGAGATAGTTGGGCAGTGGTTGAGGGTGTTATGGGCATGTTTGATGGAATGAGCAAAACGGCGGGTTTTGGAAGTACGGCTGATGTGGCTAAACTACTGCAAGCGCCCATTATACTCATTGTCGATGCGTCCTCGATGTCCCGTAGCGTGGCGGCCTTAGTTCATGGATTTAACTCTTTTGACCCTGGCGTTAACCTTCAAGGAGTTATTCTTAACCGCGTGAAATCTATAGCACAGGAGAACATACTTAGGGAAGCTCTGGGTGATCTCCAGATTCCAGTTCTCGGAGCCCTTCCCAAAGAATTGGCGCTTCATCTTCCTGAACGACATTTAGGCTTGGTTCCCGTTGGGGAAACTGGACTATTGGAAGGGTTTATCGAAACTCTCTCTCAGCTGATAACCGAACACATCGACTTGGAGCAAGTTGAAAGCATTATGCTTGGTGCCCCAGATCTTGAGGAATCTACTTTTTTAGAAATGAAATCTAGCAGGCGTTCTGATCTAAGTTCTGATTCGAAGACTGTCCTTCTTTCCGAAAGACCAATGGCTGAGGAAAGAAAATTTCGGTTAGGCTTGGCGTTAGATGAGGCTTTCCTTTTTTACTATCAAGATGCTCTAGACTTAGCGGAACGCTTGAATTATAAAATAATACCCTTTAGCCCTTTACACGATTCTGCACTTCCCAAGGATCTCGATGGTATTTTCCTCGGAGGCGGGTTTCCTGAGCTTCATTTAGATCGCTTGAGTGAAAATACTCTCTTCCTAGACTCTCTACGCTCATACGTAGCAAGCGGCAAACCAGTCTATGCTGAATGTGGAGGATACATGTATCTCGGTCAGTCTATAACGGATTTTGAAGGTAGAGAAGTTCCTTTAGCAGGTATCATTCCGATGAAAGCAGAAATGACTAAGCGTTTACAGGGCATGGGATACAAACGGGGAGTTTTTCAAGACGATAATTTTCTAGGTCCCCGTGGGACAGTCGTTCAAGGTCATGAATTTCATTACTCGCGTGTGATCTATCATAGTGAATTTCCACCTACTTATGAATTGTTCAGAGGGGGCGAGACCGATCGTATGGAGGGTTATGCCCGAGATAATATCGTCGCATCTTATTTGCACCTTCATTTTTCGGGGCAACAGAATTTACTTGAGCACTGGTATAAGTGGCGTTCTCAGGAAATTAAGTTATGATTACCGTCTATACTGGTCAGGCTAAAGGGAAGACGACCTCGGCCCTGGGTGAGGCCTTATTGGCTCATTCTCAAGGGAAACGTGTGCTGATGGTGCAATTCTTAAAAGGGAGTACCTACAGTGGTGAACTAATGGGACTTAATCGTTTGGGCATACCACTCATCCAATTTGGGGTAGGTTGCCGTTGGGCAGGGATGATCCGAACCGGTCTGAAACACTGTACTGGGTGTGGGGAATGCTTTCGTCAAAACCGAACTCCCGAGGTTGGTTTAGAGTTGGTACACCTGGCAATGCAATACGTGTCCGGTGAAGTTCAGGCAAACACTTATGATCTCATTATTTTAGATGAAGTGAGCCACGCACTAAACCACAATTTTCTGGATCTGGACCAATTAAGGGAACTATTATTAAGGAGTTCTTCTCTGCACTGGATTCTTACGGGCCGTAAGATGCCCGAGACCTTAAAGTCTATGGTAGACAGTTGGTGGGAATTAACTATGCTAAAACATCCTTTTTCTAAAGGGGTTAAGAGTCGTAGGGGGATTGAATATTGATGGATATCGCTGTCGGCTTAGCTCGATGTCCTGGGACGTGTGGGGAATGGGTACAAGGGGCTCGAAAAGGAATCCCCTTTCTCGTGGATTGTCCCATTGACCGATTTTCGGAAGCTAGGGTGACCTTGAGCTTTGATGCCAATGGTTGGGATATTCCAAGGGATAAAACAAAAACACTCCAAGTTTTGGAGTTGCTTAAAGTGGACTTAGGTCTTCCCACGCTAGGCGGTAAAGTAGAATTTTTACACCAACTTCCGGAAGGGAAGGGAATGGCGAGCTCCACAGCAGACATTACAGCTGTGGTAGCGGCCACACTGATGGCCCTTGGAGAAGATCCTGCTCCGGAGCGCTTAGCACATTTTGCGTTACGGATTGAACCGAGTGATAGTGTTATGTTTCCAGGAATAACGGAGATAGAACATGTTCAAGGGCATTCTTATCGCGTACTTGGACCTGCAGTTCCGGCTGTATTTCTCGCCCTAGATTGGGGTGGCACTGTCGATACGCGGGTGTTTAATGCCCGGCCGGGGTTAGCGGAACATTATCGGCGCTTTGAAAAGGAAATTGAGAAGGCCCATGGATTAGCCTGTGAAGGAATAGAGCAAGCCGATTTGGAAAAACTGGCGACTGCCGGGACAATCAGTGCACGGTGTAATCTAGAAGTGAATCCGAAATTGTTGTTTGAGCCCTTCTTGGCTTGGATTCGTCAAAAAGGGGGGCTCGGTGTTGTCACTGCTCATAGTGGTACACTGCTCGCCGGAGTATTTCCACAAGAGGGCTTTTCTAGTCAGGAGGATTGCAAGAACTTACGACTTGAAGCTCATCAACTTTTTTCGCCAGCTCACCTAGATATCTTGAACAGTCATTGTGGTGGGATCATGGCAACAAGATTGAATGCAAAGGAAAAAACGGGGTGAATATATGCACGGTGGAAATCTGCGCAGAGCCCAAGAATTGTATGGCTTGGATGCATTTATTGATCTTTCCGCAAACATAAATCCTTTTGGACCGCCCTCAGGGGTTTGGGCGTCTTTGCAACAGTCAATGGCAGAGATTGTGCATTATCCGGATACTGAGAGCCTGGCCTTAAGAAAGACGCTTTCCGACCATCTGGGACTACCAGTCGAAACAATTATAGTGGGTAACGGTGCAGGGGAACTAATCTTTACAATCGTTCAAGCGTTGAAGCCTAAAAAGGTAGTGATTCCAGTTCCAACCTTTAGTGAATACGAACGGGCAGCGCGGGCGGTAGGGGCTGAAGTAAGCTATATCCCGCTGGGACCTGAGGGCTGGGCGAAGTTTAATCGAATTGATGGAGAAACTGAAAAGGCGAGAGACGAGGATGGAGTAGACCGAATGTGGAGAGAACTCCTCGCAGGGTGTGATTTGCTCTTTCTTTGTTCTCCTCATAATCCGACGGGGAGTGTCCTGGAAAAAGAGACATTTGAACGAATCTTACGCATAAGCAAAGAATTAGGATGTCGAATCCTCTTTGATGAGTCTTTCCTTGATTTTCTACCCGACAAGTCACGCCAGTCCACTCGCACTTATTTACCGGACAATGAGCACCTCATTGTTTTATACTCCTTAACGAAGTTTTACAGTTTACCAGGGTTGCGTTTGGGCGCTGTCTTTGCGCATAAGTCTTTGCTTGCTCTCTTCGAACAATACCGTGATCCATGGTCTGTGAATGTTCTTGCTCAGCATGCTGGGATCACAGCGCTACAGGATATGAGCTATCCGTTTGATGTACGAGAAAAATTGAGTGAGAGCAGGGAATTTTTCTACCGGGAATTTGCACTCTGCAATTTTTTGGAGCTGCGACTTTGGCCAACTTCTGTTAATTTTGCCTTGATCCAGATATTGAACCATACATCAGAAGAATTGATCCTCCATTTAGGACGTCTTGGGATTTTAGTGCGAGATTGTGCCAGCTTTTCGGGTCTTCCAGGTGAGTTTATCCGGGTCGCAATCAAAGACATTCCTGTCATGCAGCAGCTCATCGAGGGTTTTAAGAAATTTTATTCTGCAGAAAAGACCAATTGTTGCCTACCAAAAGACGAGGGATGAAGGATAAAACTTGATGAACCAACGGCTGGGCTGGATCCACGACACTCTCGGGAGTTTATGCAGCTTTTAGATATTAAGTAGCGAAGGTAAAACCATTATCATATCTACTCATGATGTCGATTTAGCGTATTCATGGTCAGATCGGATCGCAATCATGTATAAAGGTGAGGTAATTGCCCATGGAGATCCGGGCGAACTATTGCAGCAACCTCATCTTATCGAACGTGCCGATTTGGAACTTCCATGGCTGATAGAAATGCATAGCGACTTTGTGAAAAAAGGCTGGGTGCCACCGTCTACTTCTTTGCCAAAAACAAAAGAGGATTTATTACGGAGCGTTCCGACAAAGAGCGATCTTCAAAGTGCTTAACAAACAGAGAGACCTCGGGCAAAAGCCTGAGGTCTTTCCTTATAATAGTTGAATTATTCATTGCTTTCTAAAGCCAAAGAAAATAGCCTGGCGAACAAATATAATTGTGAATTATCAAGTAAGTTTGCTCCTGTTAAGAAACCGTATATGTAAAGCTGAATTGAAAACAACGTCTGGCCGAGTTCGCGAAGCGAACGAAGACAGCACCGAAGGGTATAGCCCTGGGAATTGGAATTAACTTGGGGATTCGAAAACACTGTCCGCAGCCACGAGATTAGGACAAGAAAACTCGAAACAGGAGGTGAAAAATTGAAAAAAAGTATTTTATGTGCGGCAATAATATCTGTATTAGCTTTGAGTGTTATTACTTTTAAAGGTTATGATGTTGCAAAAAGTGCTAATCCTCAAACCAATCAAAATGTTATCCATAGAAATACTGTATACGATGCAGATGTTACTAAGCCAGAGTTTCTTAATAACCAATCCGATGTTGTTGTTATTGGTAAGATAGTCAACAAAAATGCTTCCGCAAAAGGAAAGCTATCGGTAGGTCTGCAGGAAGATGTTGTTTATACTGATACCAATGTCAAAGTAGAAACAGTAGTCATCAATAAAACCAGCAACCAAATTAAACACGGAGACACCTTGACAGTGCGAAACCTTGGAGGAACGGCTGACAATCTAACTATGATAACTGATACTGATGGTGTCTTAAAGCAGGACAAAAATGACAAGAAGGTATTGTTATTCTTAGCCGATCTGTCAAGAGACTTATCTCTCCCCCAAGGTGGCACACAAACTACCACGTATTCAATTGTCGGAGGATTTCATGGTTCTTTTAGCTTATCCGGTGATGGTGGAGAGGCTACTAGGGATGTATCTGGCGAAAAAATTAAAACCGATGACTTGGTTAAATTATTGAAAAACAAGTAATTCTCTTATAAAGTAAATGTTGAGGACGTTAATATAATTCTTAGAGATTTACGAGTTTAAT
>DATMYU010000080.1:0-11484 GCA_035560775.1 Desulfosporosinus sp. | reverse complement strand
AGTAAGCGGTAAACCCTAATACAACTACATTTGGACAAAACCAGGGGAAGGAGGTGAATAAAGTGAGTATATCCGATGAGGAGATCAAGGAGTTTGTTAAATACTCTACTGGTAATATTTGTGACGCCAATGGCAAGGTCGGAAACGTAGATCCAGCGATAAAGCCGGTTAATCCCCGAAGCCGCTTGGCTGGAAAAGCAGTTCCGGTGCATTGTCACCCAAGGGATAATCTCATCATGCTGAAGGCAATTTATGAAGTCGAACCGGGTTCAGTCCTGGTCTATGATATCGGAGGTTACGTTGGGGCAGGTCCCTTTGGGGACGTTATGGCCATGGCTTGTCAGCAAAGAGGAATTGCAGGGGTGGTTATTGATGGGGCTTGCCGAGATGCGCAGGATATTGAGGAATTAGGTTTTCCCGTGTTTACAAGAACGTATAACCCTGGTGGAACCGTTAAAGAAACCTTAGGAACGATTAATCAGCCGGTTCAATGTGGAGGGGTTGTTGTCTATCCTGGAGATGTAATCGTTGGTGACAGGGATGGAGTTGTTGTTATCGCCAGCCATAAGGCCCGGGAAGTATTGGATAAAACCAAAGCTTTGGCCCAAAAAGAAGTGGAGATACGGGAAATGCTTAAACAGGGTAAAACTATGCTGGAAATATATGGTTTCGACAGAGTCCTGGAACAGAAAGGATACAAATAATCCATAGGGAGAGGAAAAAATACTATGAGGTTAGGAGTTGAAACGTTAGATCCTATTGTAATTGAGGAATTTAAAAAATTTGATACTACCAGCCTTTCAGATGCCCTCGACCGGCTGGGGATTACCGGCGGGTTGCTTGGAATCAATCCTGTTGTAGCAGGTGTTGCGATCTGTGGACCGGCATTTACGGTACATTATGTTCCTTGCGGTCCGGAAAAAGGAACAGTAGGCGATTTTCTGGATGATGTCGAACCGGGACAGGTTGTTGTTTTGGACAATGCAGGGCGTACCTACTGTACGGTGTGGGGTGATCTGATGTCCTTAAGTGCTTCTCAACGCGGTATTGCCGGTACGGTGATCGATGGGGTGTGCCGTGATGTACCGGGAATCAGGAAGCTCAACTATCCTATCTTTACAAAGGGCGTATTTATGGTCACAGGTAAGGACCGGGTGCAATGTGATGGGGTAAATATCCCTATTTCCATAGCCGGAGTTCAGGTAAAACCAGGGGATTTAGTGATCGGAGATGACACCGGTGTCTTGGTAATTCCTTATGAAAAAGCTGAACAAGTCTTAGAAGCCGCCAGAGAAATTGCTGTTAAAGAGGGGTTAATTGAACAGGAAGTACGTAATGGGGCGACTTTGAGAGAAGCCAGAGCAAAGGTTGGTTATCACAGCCTTCAGACCAAGCAATAACTGATATAAGTGGATAAGAGGAGGAAAAAGTAAATGACACGCACAGAACAACTGGCCAAATTTGTTTATAACACCAATTATGAAAATCTTCCGTCAAACGTTGTGAAATCCGGGAAGAACATGATTCTGGATACGATCGGCTGTATGATCGGCACAACTGTGGAAGATCCCCAAAAGGCCGAAACCGCTTGGGCCATTGCTAAAGAAATAGGGGGCAAGGAAGAAGCAACGGCTATTGTGGCTGGTTTTAAACTACCGGCAGTATGGGCGGCGTTTGTTAATGGCGTTCTGGCCCACGGCATAGATTTTGATGACACTCATAAAGAAGCTTTGACCCATACCGGAGCACCCATCGTTCCTGCTGCTTTAGCCAGCACAGAAGCTGCCGGGCTCGGGGGGAAAGACTTAATTACCGCTGCTGTTTTAGGGTTTGAGGTCTCAGTCAGGGTAGGCATGACTGTCATGCCGACTCATTACAAGTATTGGCATAGTACAGCAACAAACTGCACCTTTGGCGGAGCAGCTCTTTCGGCAAAATTATTTGGCTGCTCCGAGGAACAAATTATCAATGCCTTAGGTTTAGCGGGCACACAGGCTGCCGGATTATTGACCTATATGGAATTTGGTGATTTCTCCAAAAGCTTTAATCCTGGCAAGTGCTCGTTTAATGGGGTGTTATCTGGTGTTGCAGCTAAGGTTGGAGCTTCTGCTCCTCCTACTATGTTGGAACATCCGCGGGGATATTCTTTCGCTTATTGCTCTGAAGAACCTAAACTGGACAAGCTCGTAGACGGTCTGGGTGTGAAATATGAAATATTGGGCAATGTGCCCAAACCCTGGCCTTCGCTTCTGGCCAGCCATCCGCCAATTGAGGCTATTCTGGCCTTAAGGAAAGAATATGCCATTCAGGCTGAGGATATCGCTAAGATTACTGAACGCACTTACAATACTGTGAAATCTCATTTCTGCAACTATAATCCGCAGACCACCATGGCTGCCCGTTTATCGGTACCTTATTGTATAGCTGTGACTGCAGTTAAAGGTGCTGCAGGGTTGCCCGAGTTTACTATGGAGACCATTAATGATCCTCAAGTTCAAGAAATGCTCAAAAAAGTGGAAATTATTGCCGATCCCGAATTGAACAAGCTTTACCCTGAAAAATTCCCTGCCGTGGTGACCATTGAGACGAAAGATGGGAAATCCTTTACCAAGGAGATTTATTATCCTCTCGGTGATCTTAAAAACCCCTACTCCCAGGAAAAACTGGAAGATAAATTCATCAAACTTACTGCGCCCTCCTTAGGAGAAGCAAGAGCGAAAGAAATCATTAATGCCATAAATAATCTGGAACAGATCTCCAATATCCAAGAGTTCACCAAATTGCTGGTTAAATAGCAGTCATAATTTATGGAAAAGGATAGCTGCAGGGGACACTGACTCTTCCCCTGCCAGCTATCCCCTGAATACAGGAGGAGCGGTTATGAAGGATTTACGGGTTCAGGTTGGACCATTGGAATTGAAAAATCCCGTGGTGGCTGGGGGTGGCCCTTTGGCAGGTACGGCTCAACATATTATCGATTGTGTGGATGCCGGTTTTGGCGCCATTGTTACCAAAACCACATCGACCCCTTGGTTTTTAAAACGTTATCCCAGACCTTATTATCGATTGCTGGATTATAAAAAGGACAGTACCGATCCCTATTATGTTCCGGAAAACTATACCTGGATGCATAGGGAACATAATTCCGTTTATCCCCCTTTAAACTTTGCCAAAATAATTAGGCAGACATCGGATTATGCCCGAAAAAATAATTGTGCAATAATAGGAAGCTTTTCAGCACGCGGGTTAGAGGAATGGGAACGAATTGCCCGTGCTTACGAGGAAGCAGGTTGTGCCGCTTTGGAGATCAATTTCTGCTGTCCCTTCCCCCCGGAGGGTTTGGTAAAGAGTCCTGAGGAAGCTCATGTGGGAATTTACTTTACCAGAAACCCAGAGGAGGGAGCAAAGGTTCTCAAGCATCTTCGAAAGATCGTCAAGATTCCTTTGTTTGTGAAACTAAGCCCGGATGGAGGATCTTTTGAACAAATCGGCAAAATCTTTCAAGAAGCAGGGGCCGACGGTTTGACCTTGTTTGCCAACAATAAAATAATGCGGGTTGATATCGAAACAGGTAGGCCGTTTGTTTATGGGCCTGCACCTGGTACGGGTCCGTGGGTCAAAGCTTTCAGCCTGAGATGGGTAGCTGAAGTCGCAGCTCATACCGGACTTCCTGTTATGGGAAACAGAGGCGCCTCTACGTGGCAGGATGCAGTTGAGTTTATAATGGCGGGATCTGCCGCAGTTCAATACTGTACTCCGATCATGCTGCGGGGACTGGGATATGTCAAGGAACTTCTTAACGGAATTGAAGGTTTTATGGAAAGACGCAAATATGACAGAATTGCCGATTTTACTGGCATTGCGCTTAAGCATGTCTACAGTAATCAGGACCTAATCGACAAGGTTAAGCCTTTATATGCTCAAGTGGATCTTCATAAATGTATAGGTTGTCGCCGTTGTTTGGATGTCTGCTGGTATGATGCCTTGCACGTAGCACGCAAGGCCATCATCAAAAAAGAAAATTGCGCCGGATGCAGTATATGCAGTCAGGTATGTCCCGTGAGTGCTATTGAGATGCAGGAAAGAGATAATGACCTGGACCATTTTCGTGCTTTGGCTTCCGCTCATCCGGATTTAGTGGAGAAAGACTTTTTCTCCAAGGAGGAATACAAGTGAAAAAATACAAAGTCGCCCTGGTACCTGGTGATGGAATCGGAAAGGAAGTCATTGAGGCTGTACGCCAAGTACTGGAGGAAACAGAAAAGGTTTTAGGTGGATTTGCCTTGGAATTTAGTGAGCATCAAGCGGGTAAAAGTGCTTACGATTCTTTTGGGACGCCTTTGCCTGACAGTACACTGCAAGCCATCAAGGAAAGTAATGCTGCTATTATGGGGGCTATGTCTACCGGTCTGGTCCCACCTCCCAGTCCTATGGGACAACTGCGCAAAGAATTGGAGCTTTATGCTGATGTCAGACCGATAAAAGCCTTTTCTGGGGTTTGGTCATTAAAGCCGGACATTGATATTGTTTCCATCAGAGAAAATACGGAAGGGTTCCTGGCTGACCGCAACCTTTATAAGGGATACGGAGAGTTTATGCCAACCGAAGATGTCGTAATGTCCGTACGGATCTTAACCCGCAAAAGCTGTGAAAGGATTGCGCGATATGCTTTTGAATTTGCCAGAGCACAAGGCAGAAAAAAAATTACTGTAGCCCACAAGGCAAATGTTTTGCGTTATGGTTGCTCATTTTTCTTGGATATCGTCAAACAAGTTGCCCTGGATTATCCGGAGATTGAACTTCAGGATGAATATGTAGATAGCGTCGCCAATAACCTCATCGCGAGTCCTCAAAACTATGATGTCTTGCTGACGACCAATATGTTTGGCGATATTATCTCGGATGAAGCGGCTGCTTTGGTATCAAGTCTGGTTCCAACTGCAAATATCGGCCCCGAGGCAGCAGTCTTTCGGCCAATACATGAGGCTAAGCTGAAAGAAGCGGGTCAGAACATAACGAATCCATTGCCGACTATTTTATGTGGGAGTATGATGTTGCGTTATCTCAGTGAATTTACAGCGGCAGAGGCCATAGATTCAGCCGTCGCCAGTGTGCTGAAAGAAGGAAATATTCGTACCCGGGATTTAGGAGGGAAAAACAGCACGACTGAAGTAACGGCTGAGATATGCAGAAAGATAAGGGGACAATGAAAATGGGTATGACCATCGTTGAAAAGATATTAGCCAAAAATTCAGAACTAGAGTCTGTTGTTCCCGGTCAGATTGTCGAGGCTAAAGTGGATGTGGTAATGCTTCATGATGTGGGAACACCCGGAATACAGAGACCGTTTAAACAACTAGGTGCCAACAAAATCGCTGCAGGGGTCAAATGTGTTATTATACCAGATCATTTTGTACCGGCACCCACAGTTGAAGCGGCAGAAAACCTGAAAATTACCAGGGAATTCGCCGAGCAAATGAAAATAGAACATTATTACGAACCCGGCAGAGGTGGGATTTGTCACCAGGTTATGATTGAGAAAGGGCATGTCTTACCCGGACAGATCATTGTTGCCCCCGATTCTCATGCCACAACCTATGGGGCCTGCGGAGCATTAGGAACAGGATTGGGAGTTACGGATACCGCTATAGCCCTCGTGACAGGCAGTCTATGGTTTCGAGTTCCGGAAAGCATCAAAATTGTTCTCGAGGGGAAACTGGGTCCTGGGGTAAGTGCCAAAGATGCTGCCTTATTTTTACTGAAAGAATTCGGAGAGTCCAAGCTTATTTACAAGGCGGTTGAGCTAAGCGGTCCTATTATAGACAATCTGAACATTGAAGGCCGGGAGTGTCTTGCTGATATGGCTTTGGAAATGGGTGTTAAAACTTGCTTAATCGCACCGGACCAAAAGGTAATTGATTACTTATCGTCTAAAGTTGGAGCTGTTCCAGCAGCGGTATTGCCGGATAAGGACGCTGAATATGAAGAAGTTTACACCTTTGATTTAAGTGCGATCCCGCCCATAGTAGCTGCCCCACATAGTCCTTCGAACGGAAAATTCATTGAAGAAGTCGAAGGGATCAAAATTCACCAGGCTTTTCTAGGTTCCTGCACGAATGGTCGGTTAGAAGACTTGAGGATTGCTGCCTCAATGTTAAAGAATAGAACGATTTATTCCGGTGTTCGCTTAATTGTGACTCCAGCTTCTCAGGAAATATATAAGGAGGCCATAAAAGAAGGTATAGTGGAGATTCTGCTTGAGGCCGGGGCGATTGTAACTAACCCTTCATGCGGAGCCTGTGTGGGAGGTCATTTAGGCTTGATAGCTTCCGAAGAAGTCTGCATTTCATCATCCAATCGCAATTTTAGAGGACGAATGGGGAGCAAGGAGGGTCAGATTTATTTGGCTTCACCAGCTACGGTTGTCGCTGCAGCTATCAAAGGGAAAATTGTTGACCCCAGGAAAATAGGGGGGTGGATGAATTGATCAAAGGACGAGTCTGGAAATATGAAAAAAATGTAGATACCGATGTGATATATCCCGGGAGGTATTTGGTTCATTTTGATCCTGTAGAGGTTGCCAAACATGCTATGGAAGGAATCGACTCGGAGTTTGCCTCAAAGGTTAAACTTGGTGACATTATCGTAGCAGGAGAAAATTTTGGGACTGGATCAGCCAGAGAACAAGCAGCGATGACCTTGAAGTTTGCTGGTTTGGGTGCCATTATCGCCGATTCTTTTTCCAGGACATTTTATCGAAATGCCATCAACAATGGGCTTCCTGTTATTTCTTTAAAAGGAGTATCTCTGGAAATAAAGGAAGGAGACGTTGTTGAGATCGATCTGGAAAAAGGGGAAATCAAAAATCTTTCAAGTGGAAAAGAGTTGTTTACCAGTCCTGTACCTAAGTTTATCAGGGAAATCCTTGCTGTTGGAGGAGCTATTCCTTACTATCAAGCCAAACTAAAAGAGCAAGATATCCACGGTCATAAATAAGTGCCAATCAGGTAAAATGATAATCCGGAAAATATGGTCCAAAGAAAGGAAGACGAAGATGGCTAAGGACTTTAAAAGCTATATCGAAAAACTTAAAGCAGTGGCACCCGACGAAATTATAGAAATCAAGCGTGAAGTTGATCCCCGCTATGAAGCGACTACTTTACTGAGAAAGCTGGAATTAGAAGGTAAGTATCCTCTCGTTCTGTTTCATGGAGCGAAAAACCTCAAGGGTGGCAAGGCTCAAGTTTCTCTGGCCTTTAATGCCTTCGCCAGCCGAAAAAAGCTCGCAGTGGCGCTCGATCTTCCTCCCGAACAATATAAGATGGAGCTTGCCCTTGAATTAGCTAAACGTTATCGCAACCCGATTGCTCCTCTGGTTATTCCTTATCATGAGGCGCCCGTCAAGGAAGTAGTTCAAAAAGGCAGTGAGCTAAACCTGTTGGATTATCCTATTCCCATCCATCATTCCCTGGACGGAGGGCCATATATTCTGGGAGGTTCAACTGTTCTTAAAGATCCGGAAACAGGAACCTATAATCTGGCCATGCTCCGTTATCACATCAAAGATGGGCAGAAAGCAACGATTCATGCAGAGCCTCATCACCATTCCGGCATGATCGTAAAAAGTTACAATGATATAGGTAAGGAAGCCCCTTTTGCCATCGTGATCGGGCATCATCCGTCTTATTACCTTGGAAGCCAGTGGGAAGGGCCCTATGGTCGCAACGAATATGAAATTGCCGGGGCAGCGATGGCCGAACCTGTTCGTCTTGTGCCCTCAGAAACCTGGGGAGACGATTTCCTCGTTCCGGCGGATGCTGAAATGATTATTGAGGGTGTTGTCCTCCCCGGTGAAAAGGATGAGGAAGGTCCAATCGGTGAACATACCAGATATTACAAAACAATCAGGAACGGTAAAATTGAAAAGAGATATGATCCGGTTGTGAAGTTTACCGCTATAACAAGACGCCAAGATGGATACTTCTTGTCTTGTTTCCTGGGTCATCCTGACCAGGCCCTCATCGGATCGATACCGAAAGAAGCTGTCATTTACGAAAAAGCAAAAGGATGTTGCCCAGGCATCAAGGCGGTTCACCTCACGCCTGCTGCGGTAGCGCGCTATATCTGCTATGTATCTCTAAAACAGAGGGTAGCCGGTGAAGCAAAGGATGCTATCATGGCTGCATTCATCAGCGACTGGCACATTAAGTTTGCTGTAGCAGTGGATGAAGATATTGATATCTTCAGTGACCAGGAAGTTCTTTGGGCGGTCGCAACTCGGACCCAACCAGATAAAGGTTTTTTTGTAATTCCGGGCTGCATGGGTTCGCCCCTTGATCCTACGGTAAGTTTGGATTCCATGAAACCGTTAACCTCGAAAATGGGTATTGATGCCACAAAGCCTTATGGTGAACCATTTTCGGAAGTATGTGAAGTACCCTTGGATTTGCTGGAAAAAATCAAGCTCGAGGATTACTTAGGAAAATAATAGAGAGAGGAGGAATGTGTTTTTATACGTTGTCAAAAACAGCTCTGAGGAAAGGTCTGTTCCATAAAAAATGAAAGGTAGGAAAGAAAAAATGCTTAATTTTAACAGAAAGCGATCAATTTCATGGTTAGCGCTGATTAGCTTATTGAGTTTGCTGGTTGTAGTTGCCGGGTGCGGACAGGCTAATAGCACCCCGGTTAGCAGCAATGAAACTGCTGCTAACTATCCGAATAAAACTGTAACGATTATTGTCGGACATGCACCTGGCGGCAGCACGGATGTAATCGCTCGTGCCCTTCAACCTTACCTGCAAAAAGAGCTGGGAGGTACGGTAGTAGCTGATAATGTTGATGGTGGAGGGGGGAATACAGCGCTCTCTAAATTATATAAATCCCCACCAGATGGATATAATATCTTGCTTACTCCGTTTCCCTCCAGTATTCTAGGCGAATTAGTTAAGGACGGCGACTTTAAAGTAAAAGATTTTACCTATATCCATGGGGTTACCGGAGGCGATTATAACTCAATATTTGTAAAATATGATTCCCCTTATCAAGATCTCAAGAGCCTTGTTGAGGCCAATAAAAAAGGGAAGTTAACCCTATCCGGTTCAGGGATTGGCACCAATAGTCATTTGACCTTGAATTTATTAGAAAAGGCTTCCGGCAGTAAATTTGAATACGTTTCGTATGACAGTGGGACAGAAGCAGCAGTAGCTGTGGCAGGCGGGCATACCATCAGCGGGATTGGCAATATAGTAAGTCTAAAACAACTGGCTGATGAGAAAAAGATTCGCATCTTAGCTGTTTTTGGGGCTCAGCGCCATCCTAACTTCCCGGATATCCCCACCGCTACGGAACTGGGTTATGCTAACACAGCCATGGATGTCAGTGTAGGTATTATAGCCCCGCCAAAAGTACCGGCAGATATTGTGGAAAAATTAGCTTCTGCCTTGGATAAGGCTATAGATAGCCCGGAATTCAAAAAACAAGCGGCAGATCTGGGGTCCAATATCGTTTCTAGTGGTCCTGAAAAATTCAAACAAGATGCTCTCAGCCAATATGATGAAGTAAATAGCCTTAAGGATGACCTTAAACCCCAATAAAAAGAGGAGTGAGTCTTCTGTGAGTAATCAAATGGGGGGAGAAAAACAATTTTCCAAGGATCTATCCCAAAGCATCTTTCTGTTTCTAATATTCTCATTTTTAGTGTTGTTCTTTGTATTGGCTAATACTCTCGGAGAAACCGCCGGAAAAGTACCCAAGTTAATTACGGGCATAGGCATTGCTTTATGTATTATCCAGTTTTCTAATCAACAAATCAAACGAAAAATCAAGTTAGACAGCGATAATCAGGAAGAAGATGCTCCTCCTATCCAGGCTGAGAGCCAACAAGGATTAGAATGGTATAAAATGTTATTTCTTTGCATTGCCTATGTGGTATGTTTAATGACGGTAGGTTTTGAAATTTCTTCCTTTTTGTTCTTACTCTTGGTGCCTCGGATCATGGGATACAAAAATTGGAAGAAGACGGTTATTTTTTCACTGGTTTCGACCTTGGTTTTGTATTATAGCTTTACTGTTCTTTTCAAAGTTAAGTTGCCCCAAGGATTAATACTTCCGTCTATTTTAAGGTGGTGAGAAGAAATGGAGCAGATCATTGCAAGTGTAGTCTTAGCATTTTCGCTAAAGAACCTAGGTTACTTATTGATCGGTTGTATTGTTGGCTTAATAGTAGGTGTACTTCCAGGGTTAGGTCCGGTTTTTGGCACTGCCTTATTTCTTCCTCTGACCTTCAGTTTGCCGGTGGATTCGGCGCTTATTCTCCTCGCAGCCATCTATGCAAGTACAGCTTATGGAGATGGAATTACATCAATTCTGATGAATGTTCCAGGGGGGCCAAGCGGGGTAGCCGTTACGTTTGACGGTTATCCCCTCACCCGTATGGGTAGAGCAGGAGAAGCACTGGGAGCGCTGGCCGGTTCAGCTCTGGTGGGAGATCTCATAGGAATAGTTGTTCTAGTGACTGTTGCTCCGACTTTAGCCAATCTGGCCCTTAAAATAGGTCCTGCGGAGTATTTCATGCTTACAATGTTTGGGCTTTCCATGGTTGCCATGATCAGTAAAGGTAGTGGTCAGGCAGTAAAAGGATTGATTATGGGGTGTGTAGGGTTAGCAATTTCGTTTATTGGTAGAGATGTAATCACAGGTTCTCAGAGATTTACCTTTGGAATTCCCTACTTAGAGGATGGCGTCCCCTTTATCTGTGCCAGTATTGGACTCTTTGCTTTGTCTCAGGCCTTTATCCTATCAGAAGAAGGAGGAAGTATTGCAGGGGAAAACGTTTTGGTAACCGAACCCTGGAATGGCGTCCTCGCAGTCATTAAGAATTGGTGGGTGACCATAAGGTCAGCTTTTACCGGGGTATTCCTGGCCATGATACCTGGAATGGGGATCACTACAAGCAGCCTATTATCCTATCTTATCCAACAGAGAACTGCAAAGGATTCTCAAAGTTATGGTCAAGGAAATATCAAAGGAGTAATAGCACCTCAAGCAGCTAGTAATGCAACAACTGCCGGTGAACTTATTCCTGCTCTGTCCTTAGGTATTCCCAGCGGTGCAACTTCTGCAATTTTCATTGCAGCACTTACCTTGCATGGCCTGAGACCCGGTCTGGACTTCTTTACCTCAGGCGGAACCAAAGTTTATGCAGTTTTTGTGGGAATGATCCTGGCGGCATTTGTATTCTTTATTATCGGCATGACCTGTATCCCTTTCTTTGCCAAGATAACTAAAATACCGAATGCGATTATCGTTCCTGTAATTATAGTATTGAGTTTTGTAGGGTCTTTTGCCTTAAGAAATATGGTTCAAGATGTAATAGTAACGATTACATTTGGCTTTCTTGGCTATTTTTTCACTAAACATAAATGGCCGGTACAGTGTATAGTTTTAGGAATGGTTTTGGGCAGCATGGCTGAAAATAATTTTCAC
>DATMYU010000079.1:0-2516 GCA_035560775.1 Desulfosporosinus sp. | reverse complement strand
GTATAATTATGCAAAACCACAAAAGGAGAAAAAGAAATGAAATTGCGTAAGGCACGAATAGCGGATGTTGAAGAGATGATGTTATTGATTAATGGTAATGCAGAACAGGGACTCATGCTTGGTCGTTCAAGAAATATGCTTTATGAAAATATTCGCGAATTCCTGTTGGCTGAAATAGATGAAAAAATAGTTGGGGTTGCGTCACTTCATATTCTTTGGAGTGACTTAGCGGAAATACGGGCTTTAGCGGTTTCTAGTGAATACAAACGTAAAGGTATCGGAACAATGATTGTTAAAGGACTAGAAGAAGAAGCGAGAGAGCTGGGGTGCACAAAGCTTTTTGCTTTGACTTATCAGCCCGAGTTCTTTAAGCACTGTGGTTATGAAGAAGTTAGTAAAGAACAAATGCCACAAAAAGTTTGGACAGAGTGTATTAATTGTATTAAGTTCCCAAATTGTGATGAGATCGCAGTCAGTCGTATCCTTTAAGCGGTCTCAATTTTTTTCAACAGAACAATTATCCGTCCTCTAACATACATCATAACTATAGCATGCGCTAAATATAAGGACGGAGAGAGTTCTATGGAGCTTAATAAAGAAGTTCAAGATGGCCTTAATAAAGCACGGCATTTTGTTTCTGAGGGCGTGGAACAGATCCTGTTGGAAAATCTTGATGAACCACACGGCGTATCTCCAAGCCCGGGGGCAACTGCGCTAGCGGCGCTTGCTCTGCTCGCAGTTGGAAGAGGATTTGAGACAGCCCAACGACGAGGAATACAGTGGTTAAGACAGCAACATCAAGGTGGATGGGGGAAGTTCCCCGGTGACAAACCGGACGAAGAGATAACACAGATCATCAGAATGGTACTTCAGGGGAGTCTAGGTGGGTGGAAGGCTAGAATTAGGCTTTTATCTCAGGCTAGGCAGTTTTCCCATGTGATTTTATCGTTAGGGCAAAGGGTGGTTCCTGGTCTGGAGGGACCCAAGCCGGAAGAAATATTACTTCCGAATATTCTTGAAGAGAAAATTTTAGCTAAGTTGCCACTCTATGGTAGACCGGTCGTTGTTGCAGCGTCAATCCTTGCCTCAAACTCTCAGGAGGGAATCCAGAAAGGTGTTCAGTACCTTTTGAAAACACAAATGACTGACGGTTCTTGGGCTGAGGACATTATTGCGACGAGTTTATCAATCCTTGCGATAATGAGCAAGGGTGGTTATGCTGAACAAACACAAAGAGCTGGACGGTGGCTCGTACAGAAACAATATTTCAGTGGTGGGTGGCCCGCTTTTGATCAGCTTCAAATATGGGCGATCGGTTGGGCGGTTAGTGTCTTTGGAGAGACAACTCAGAGACTCTCAGATATACCTTGGCTAAATCAAGCGGTAGAGTGGTTAAAAAAGGGGCAGAATGCGGATGGTAGCTATGGCAGTACACCTCCGTATACTCACCCAGATCTAGATGATACGTCTGTTGCTTTGATTGGTTTGCACCAAGTGTTCGAGGAGGAGAATCAGTTAGGAGTTAACCTCCTGAAGAGGTTACAAAACACTGACGGTAGCTGGGGAACATTTCCCAGTTTTCAAGGGACCCCTCCACATGTCTCCTCAGAATTCCCAGTATATATTCCGAGCGTAGATGTTAGTATTCATGTTTTAGAGGCCCTATGGAGGCGTTCACGTACGCAAGATGAAAGAATATGGCGAGGCTTGAATTGGATTTTGGCTCAGCAGGATGCTCGTGGCGCATTCCCGGCATCTTGGTTTGAAGGGCCTGTTTATAGCACAGCACAGGCCTTAGAATTACTCAGCAAATGGAGGTTTAGTTGGGAACGTTGGAACACAGCACGCCACATCCTAGTAGCAAGGAAAAAAGGACAGGGATTTCTTCTAAATGCGCAGAATAGTGATGGGGGTTGGGGTTCAGTTGTCGAGACTAGCTTAGCCCTTGCGGGGTTGTGGCGATTCACTAAAGTTGTACCAAGGGAAGTCTTGGATAAGGGAATCAGAAACCTCCTCGCAGCCCAGTGCAGCAATGGATCTTTTGAACCTTCTTACCGGGGGGTCTATGCAAAGGGATGGAATTATGAAGAACCGTTAACAACGGCCCTGACAGCCATTCGAGCATTACAGAGGTATCAACGTTTGTATAAGGCATCCTTCTTTAGGTGAGAAAAAGGATAAACGTAAATAAAACCCCCAATCTAATGTGAGTGGGGGCACAAGGCATTGTGCCCTACTTCATATAGCGTGTTTCCGTCGAACTATACGACGTTGTGATGTTTTACGGATAGTTTCTGGTCGTTGTCCGAGAATTGTATGGAGAAAATTCCATTGTAAGTCGAGATAGGCATTGGTTATCTCATATTCACTCAAGCCCTTGGACAGGAGATAGTCACGTGAGGATGTTTCAAAATCTCGGATAAATCCTAGAACTTCTTCAGTATGAGTTGACAGCATTTTTCACCCTCCCTTCGAAAACTTGAGGTTAGTATTCACGATTTTGCAATAATATACTA
>DATMYU010000078.1:0-9598 GCA_035560775.1 Desulfosporosinus sp. | reverse complement strand
TATTAAAAGAATCCGAAAAGTGGAGGGAAAAGTTATGAAAGTCGGTGTTCTGGGGGCCACGGGATATGCGGGACAGGAACTGGTGCGAATATTGCACCGTCACGAAAAAGTAAATGAGTTATACCTCGCTTCGTCTAGCGTAGCGGGAAATGAATATGAGGTTGTTTATCCCCATTGGAACGGTCAAAACGTGGGGATCTTGCAGGATGAAAATGTGCCAGATCTGGATGTGATTTTTTGTGCTCTTCCTCACGGATTGACGGCGACAAGAACGGGTGCTTTCTTAGAGCGTAATATGAAAGTCATTGATCTGGGGGCCGACTTTCGGCTGAATTCTGCCCAGGTCTATGAGGAGTGGTACAAGATTAAGCATCCTGCGTCAGAGCTTCTTAAAGATGCGGTCTATGGTTTGCCGGAACTTTATCGTGAGCAAATTCGAGGTCGATCCTTAATCGCCAATCCGGGATGTTATCCTACAGCTACCTTACTTGCTCTCGTGCCCTTGCTCCGTAATGAATTGCTTCAAACGGAATATTTGATTATTGATGCTAAATCAGGTGTATCGGGGGCTGGGCGAGGGGTTTCTCTAGATACTCATTATGCGGAGATTAATGAAAATTTTAAGGCCTATGGTGTGGCCAGCCATCGTCATACCCCGGAAATTGAACAAGAGTTGTCGCGGGCCGCAGGGCATCCGCTCACTGTGAATTTCACACCTCATTTAGTTCCCATGACGCGGGGAATGTTGGTCACAATTTATGCTGCTGTTCGGGAAGGGGTTAACGAAGACGACCTGCGCAAGTGCTGGCTGGAACAGTATGAAGAAGAAGAATTCATTCATGTTCTGCCAAAAGGGACTTGGCCGCAGACCAAATTTTCAAGTGGAAGCAACAATGCCTTTTTACAATTGACGATAGATCAAAGAACTGGAAATGCTATCTTGGTCGCAACGATCGATAATCTGCTAAAAGGAGCTGCCGGCCAGGCAATCCAAAATATGAACCTAGCTATGGGATGGCCTGAAGGCCAGGGGATTACTGGAACGTCCCTTTGGCCCTAAGTAAAAAAGGAGTGTGTCAATTCATGGATAAGGTTGAAGAGGTTTGGAAGTCGATTGAAGGTGGTGTAGCCGCCCCACAAGGGTTTTATGCAGTCGGTGTCCAGGCAGGAATTAAGTATAAGAATAAATATGATTTAGCGTTGATTTTTTCCCAGGTTCAAGCGCAAGCAGCGGCTGTTTACACTCGAAACCTGGTCAAGGCACACCCTCTTTATTTAACACAGCGCCATTTGGAGAATGGTTTGGCTCAAGCTATTGTGATCAATAGTGGGAACGCCAATGCTTGTGGAGGAGAAGCTGGTGATCAGGCCGCATTGGCGATGGCTCAGGTTGTAGCTATGTTTATGGCCGTACCTGCTGATGATGTCCTTGTGGCCTCAACGGGTGTGATCGGAGTCGAGATGCCAATTGATCGAGTTTTAAGTGGAATTCGGGCGGCGAGTTCGGAGCTCCTCGGAAATATGGTTAAGGGCATTCGTGGGCAGACGGAAACGCTAGATGACGGAGCTCATCGGGCTGCACTAGCGATTATGACGACGGATACGGCCGTCAAAGAACGCGCGTTTGAACTTCCTTGTTCTCAGGGCGGTGTGATCCGCCTTGGAGCGATGGCTAAAGGGTCCGGAATGATTCACCCGAATATGGGAACAATGCTGGGTTTTCTGACGACTGATGCGACTGTGCCTTCTGAGGAGTTGCAGCGTATCTTGCGTGAAGCGGTTGACGATAGTTTTAATATGGTGACAATCGATGGGGACACCAGCACGAATGACATGGTTGTCTTTTTGGCCAATGGGTCCTCCAGAATGACACTGAGCGGAGAAGATTTGGTCAACTTTGAGAGAATGGTGAAGACGATGTGCATCCGTCTGGCTCAGGATATTGCCCGAGATGGAGAGGGTGCTAGCAAGTTTATGGAAGTCACGGTATCTGGAGCTAAAACAAAGGGCGACGCCCAAAAAATTGCCAAGGCTATTTGCGGCTCCAGCTTGGTAAAGACCGCACTCTTCGGAGAAGATGCTAATTGGGGTCGGATCTTCACGGCCGCAGGATATTCTGGAGCGGAGTTTGACCCGGAAAAAGTGGATATCTTACTAGGGGATTTAATCGTCGCCCAAGCGGGTAGAGGCGTTGAGTTTTCGGAAGAAAAGGCTAAAGAGATTCTTGGACTTGAAGACGTTTATATTAGTTTGAACCTTCATGATGGAGAAGAACACGCCACAGCCTGGGGGTGTGATCTAACCCACGAGTACGTCACGATTAATGGGGATTATCGAACTTAAGAGTGGAGGTGGTAGAGATGACCCCTATGGAGCAGGGATTAGGTAAAGCACGGGTTTTAGTGGAAGCCCTACCGTATATCCAGAAATTTGCGGGGAAGACGGTTGTAATTAAATATGGTGGTCACGCTATGATTGATCCAATTTTGAAAGAATCAGTCATAATGGATGTCCTGCTCTTGCATTCGGTGGGGATTCGCCCTGTCCTGGTACATGGCGGTGGACCGGAGATTAATGCCATGTTAAAAAAGGTGGGGATTGAAAGTCAGTTTGTGCAGGGCTTAAGAGTCACCGATGCCCAAACCATGGAGATCGCACAAATGGTTTTATTGGGGAAGTTGAACACAGAGATGGTATCTCTCCTCAATCGCTTTGGTGGCAAGGGTGTTGGGTTATCTGGAAAAGATGCGCAACTACTCATAGCAGTTAAGAAGCCCATGCAGATGCCGAATAGCCAAGGGGAGATGGAAGACATTGATCTAGGGTGTGTTGGAGAAATCCAGAGTGTTACGCCCGATATTTTGAACACTTTACTGGGAGAAGGATATATCCCCGTCATTTCACCAGTCGCCAGCGGGGAAAATGGAGAAACGTATAATGTCAACGCGGATACGGTTGCGGGAAAAATAGCAGAGGTACTTCAAGCTGATAAGTTGCTTCTTTTAACCGATGTGCGCGGAATATTGCGCGATGTTTCGGATCCGGACTCTCTTATTTCGGCGATTTCCAGAGCGGAAATCGAACAATTGGTGGATCAAGGGATTTTAAAGGGTGGAATGCTACCCAAAGTTGAGTGTGCCGTCTTGGCTTTGGAGGGTGGCGTTGGAAGTGTGCATATCCTCGATGGGCGGTTAAGCCATGCTATTTTACTTGAATTATTTACAGATGGCGGCATTGGAACAATGTTTGCCTAACCGAAGTCGGTGATCAGTTGCCAGAGGTCAGAGTAAGTCGGTTCGATGTTCGCGGTTCGAACGATGAACCACAAACATCGAATAACGAATAGCGAATATGGGGGGAAGAAAATTGAAACAATTAGAAGGTTTATCAACCGAGGCTATTATAGAGCGGGGGAAAAATGTTGTAATGAATACCTATGGCCGCCTACCCATGACGATTGTCAAAGGGGAGGGTGCATGGGTTTGGGACACAGAAGGAAAACGATATTTAGATTTCGTTACAGGGCTGGCGGTCAACTCACTTGGGCATAGCCATCCGGCGATCGTCCGTGCCGTGCAAGACCAGGCCAAAGAAATTTTGCATACCTCAAATATCTACTGGATACCTAATCAAGTCGCTTTGGCAGAGCGCTTGGTGAAGCATTCCTTTGCGGACAAAGTATTCTTCTGCAACAGTGGGGCGGAGGCGAACGAATCGGCCATCAAGCTCGCCCGGAAATATGCTAAGAAAAACTTTGGTGCGCATAAATGCGAGGTGGTCTCGCTCGATAATTCATTTCACGGGCGGACCTTGGCAACGCTCACGCTCACAGGACAAACAAAATATCACGAAGGGTATGATCCGCTTCCTGTAGGATTCTCTTATGCAGTCATGAATGATATCGAGGATCTAAAGGCTAAGGTCACTGATAATACAGCAGCCGTGTTCATCGAACCCATTCAAGGTGAAGGAGGCGTGATTCCTGCTTCAACAGAGTTTCTCCAGGCAGCACGTGCTCTGTGTGACCAATATGGCGCGTTGTTGATTTTTGATGAGGTACAGTGCGGCGTTGGTCGGACCGGAAAGCTCTTTGCCTATGAGTGGAGTGGTGTTGCTCCGGATGTCATGAATTTAGCAAAAGCCTTGGGTGGCGGGGTGCCAATTGGTGCCATGCTAGCCACCGATAAAGTAGCAAAGGCCTTTCAACCTGGTGATCATGCTTCCACCTTCGGCGGAAACCCTTTGGCTACTGCGGTAGGGTGTGCTGTCTTGGATGTGATGCTCGAAGAAGGATTTCTAGAAGGGGTCCAGGAACGCTCTAAATATTTCCAAAAGGGGCTTATTCAGCTGGCTAGTAAGTATCAGACCGGTGACCCTGTCCGAGGTCAAGGATTTATGATTGGGTGGCCCGTTTCCAAGTTAGGTCCAGAGATTGTAGCGGCTTGCCTGAAAAACGGGCTTTTGATCAACTGTGTTGGCGGAACGATCTTGCGCTTTCTTCCTCCTCTTACTGTTGAGAAGCCGGAAATAGATAAGGCTTTGGAGATCTTGGATAAAATCTTCATGGAGATTTGGAAGTAAGTTGAAAGATTGGAAAATAAACAAGAATTTTTCCTGAGGGGGATGAAATGAAAGCAGCACTCGTACTTGAGACAGGGAAGATTTTTATGGGGGAGTCTTTCGGGGCAACTGGAGAAGCCTTGGGAGAAGTTGTCTTTAACACGGGGATGACTGGTTACCAAGAGGTGCTGACCGACCCATCATATGCGGGTCAAATGGTATGTATGACCTATCCACTCATCGGAAATTACGGGATAAATAGTATGGATGATCAATCAGAGAAGCTCCAAGTTCAGGGCTTCATCGTCAAAGAAGCCACTCGGAATCCCAGTCACTGGCAGATGGAGAAAAACTTTTCTCGGACGTTGGCGCAATCCGGGATTGTGGGGATTAAAGGGGTCGATACTCGTGCTTTGACACGGATCATTAGAGAACACGGGGTTTTGCGCGGGGTGATTACGACTGAGATTGAGCACTTGGAGGAGTGGGTACCCAAATTGAAAGTATGGATTCCCCCCACCGATGTTGTTGCAAAGGTAAGTACTCCAGAAACTTACACCTTACCCGCTGACCAAACTGAGAAGGAACTGTTTCATGTCGTGGTAATCGATTTTGGGATTAAAAGGAACATCTTACAGGCGATGCAAGCGTGTGGGTTTCGTCTGACGGTCGTTCCGTACACTACCTCAACGGAGCAGATAATAGATTTGCATCCGGATGGTGTCTTTTTGTCCAATGGGCCGGGAGACCCCAAAGCTGTCGAAGTGGGAATCGAAACGATTCGAGGACTCATAGGGCAACGACCTATTTTTGGCATCTGCCTAGGGCATCAACTCTTGTCACTGGCATTGGGCGGGGACACTTATAAAATGAAGTTTGGGCATCGGGGTGGAAACCAACCTGTCCAAGATCTCCAATCGAAGAAAGTGACAATCACCTCTCAAAATCACGGGTATGCAATCGCAGAAGAAAGTTTGGATCAAACCCCTTTGAATGTAACGCACCGCAACCTTAATGATCAAAGCGTGGAAGGGGTTAAACATCGGGAGTTGCCTGTTTTTTCGGTTCAGTATCATCCGGAAGCCGGACCCGGGCCAAGTGAATCCTTGTATCTTTTTGAAGAGTTTGCGCAATTAATGCAGGAAAGGAGGGCTCAATATGCCACTTAACCCGGAGTGGAAAAAGGTCCTTGTCGTAGGGTCCGGACCGATTGTTATTGGGCAAGCGGCAGAATTTGATTATGCTGGGACCCAAGCGTGCAAGGCCCTTCGTGAAGTAGGGGTAGAAGTGGTATTGGTTAACAGTAACCCGGCGACTATAATGACGGATGCGAAAACGGCGAATATTACCTATATTGAACCTCTGTTACCTGAGCGTTTAGAAGAGATTATCAGCAAAGAACGTCCGGATGCGCTGCTACCCACGCTGGGTGGTCAAACAGGACTTAATCTGGCGATGGAACTGGTTCGTAGCGGGGTCTTAAAGCGTTATGACGTGGATCTCATCGGCTGTGATGCTGAAACAATTTATAAAGCGGAAGATCGCGAGGCGTTCAAGGAAACGATGCTTGCACTTGGAGAACCGGTGGCCCAAAGTGTGATCGTGACGACTCTGGAAGAGGGGGCGGAATTCGCCCAAAAGCAAGGGTTTCCGTTGATTGTTCGGCCGGCTTATACCCTAGGGGGGACTGGTGGAGGGATTGTTGGAAACGCGAAAAATCTGGAAGATATTTTACAAAAAGGCCTCCAGGCCAGCCCGATCGGGCAATGTCTCGTGGAGCGGAGTGTGGCCGGATGGAAAGAAATTGAGTATGAAGTCATGCGGGATGCTGCTGATAACTGCATCACGATTTGTAATATGGAAAATATTGATCCTGTAGGAATTCATACCGGGGATAGCATCGTGGTTGCACCCTCACAAACCTTGACAGATGTTGAATATCAGATGCTTCGGGCGTCATCGCTCAAAATCATTCGGGCCTTGGAGGTTAACGGTGGGTGCAATGTTCAGTTTGCCTTGAATCCGATGAGTCGAGAGTACGTTGTAATTGAGGTAAATCCTCGGGTAAGCCGCTCCAGTGCGCTTGCTTCGAAAGCAACCGGATATCCAATTGCTAAAATGGCGGCCCTTTTGTCGGTAGGATTTACCCTTCCAGAGTTAACAAACCCGGTAACCGGAAATACGAGTGCTTGTTTTGAACCAGCCCTCGACTATGTTGTTGTCAAGTTTCCCCGTTGGCCCTTTGATAAGTTTCCTGCCGCAGATCATCGTCTCGGTACGCAAATGAAAGCGACCGGCGAGGTGATGGCTATGGAGAGGACCCTAGAAGGAGCCTTGTTAAAAGCGATGCGCTCTTTGGAGATCGGGACAGTGGGTCTTCGAATTTCTGACTCTGGGCGCTGGACGGAGATGGAAATAGAAGACAAGCTTAATCGAGCGGATCATGAACGTCTTTTTGCAATGGCTGAAGCATTTCGACGAGATTGGACCATTGTAGAAGTGCAAATGCTTACTCAGATAGACCCCTTCTATTTGCATAAAATAAAAGATCTTGTCGCACTTGAACAGCGCCTGCAGGGTGAGCCTCTAACGACTGAGTTGTTGCGTTTCGCTAAAGTTCAAGGATTTTCCGATTTAGCAGTCGCCAAGCTCACGGGACGTGTGGAAGAAGTGGTTCGTTCCATGCGCATGACAGATGGAATCGTTCCAGTTTATAAGACGGTAGATACTTGCGCTGCAGAGTTTACTTCGGCCACACCTTATTACTATTCTAGTTATGAAGAAGAGGATGAGGTTTCAATAAACTCCGGGCCCAAAGTCGTTGTCTTAGGCTCAGGACCTATTCGGATCGGGCAAGGGATTGAATTCGATTATTGCTCCGTCCATGCACTTTCGGCTTTGCAAGAAGTGGGCGTGGAATCCATTATGATTAACAATAATCCAGAAACGGTATCGACGGATTTTGATACTGCAGACAAACTGTATTTTGAACCATTAACGTTGGAAGATGTACTTCATGTGTTGAATAAGGAAAAGGCAGATGGAGTTTTAGTACAATTTGGAGGGCAAACAGCCATTAATTTGGCAGGCCCACTGAACCATGCTGGGGTTCGAATTTTAGGTACCCAGGTCGATGCCATTGATATGGCAGAGGATCGGGAACGTTTTGCAGAACTTTTAAGTCGTCTAGGAATTCCTCAATCCGAAGGGCGAAGTGTTACTGCTGTAGAGCAGGCCAAAGAGATTGCTAAGGAACTGGAATTCCCTGTTATTGTTCGCCCTTCTTACGTCATCGGAGGACGTGCCATGCAAGTAGTGGAGAATATAGATCAACTCGAAGACTATTTAAAGCGGGCGATCAACCTATCAACAGAGCATCCAATTTTGGTAGATAGATACTTGGAAGGAAAAGAAGTTGAAATTGATGCAGTTTCAGACGGAGAAACCACTGTGATTGCAGGTATTATGGAGCATATCGAGCGCGCGGGAGTCCACTCAGGGGATAGTTTGGCGGTCTATCCGCCCCAAAGTTTAACACCCGCTGAAATTGATCAGATTCAGGATTTCACGTGTCGCATTGCAGAAGGACTTGGTATTAAGGGACTTATGAATATTCAATTCGTTGTTGTTCGGGGTAAGGTTTATGTACTGGAAGTGAACCCTAGGGCGAGCCGTACTGTGCCTATCTTGTCCAAAGTTACGGGTATTCCTTTAGTTAACTTGGCCGTTAGAGTTTCCCTTGGGGAAACCTTGAAGGCTATGGGGTATGAGCAGGGTCTTGCTCCAGAGTCACCGTTTGTTGTGGTTAAGGCTCCAGTTTTTTCCTTTGAGAAGTTGACCAAAGTCGAAACATCACTGGGGCCCGAAATGAAATCCACCGGTGAGGTCTTAGGTATGGATACTCAATTTGGGCACGCTCTGGCAAAAGCCTTTGCCGCCTCTCATATTCCACTTCTGAGCGAAGGGAACATTTTGGTTTCTGTCGCGGAGAAAGATCGGCCAGAGGCCATCACCTTGGCTCAACAACTGGCCCAGCTGGGGTTCGGAGTCAAGGGGACAGGTGATACTGCGAAGGCCTTAGCTTTGTGTGGGGTAAAAGTTGAAGAGGTTAGTGAATCCAGCGAAGCTCTTCGAGAAGCCATACGGCAACGGGAATTCGCCTTTATCCTCAGTACTCCAACTAAAGGAAGAACACCGGAGAGGACCGGTTATTTGCTGAGAAGATTAGCGGCCGAACATGGGGTTCCCTGCTTTACGTCAATGGATACAGCGAAAGCTGTTGTACGAGCGTTGCTGGAAATGCGGAGCCAAACCGCACCTCAGGTGCTCTCGTTGCAGGAATATATGGCCTTGTAGAGAAGAAACTCCCGCTGGACGATTCGTCCAGCGGGAGTTTCTTTAAGTGCACCATGCACGGCGATTAACTTAAATAGTGAAAATCCAGTACGGGGTTTTGCAAGCCAAGGGGACGTTTTGTTTGCCAGGTAGCAAAAAAAATGATAACATTAGTAAAGCACGTCGAGGGGACGTTTTGTTTGCCAGGATGTGAAAATAATAATAATGTAAATATGGGTGATAGTATGCCGAGAACAGCACGAAAAAAGAGCCAAACGGGAATATACCATATAATGCTTCGGGGGATAGATAAGAGAGATCTATTTCTAAAAGAATCAGAGTATGAGAAGTTTATTGATTACATTCAAAAGGCAAGAGATAAGAGTGAGTTCGCGGTATATGCTTACTGTTTGATGACCAATCACATACATATCCTACTTAAAACACAGACAGAGACACAAGATATAGGGGATATTGTCAGAAGGATAACCGTTGGCTATGCTCAGTATCACAATGTTCAAAACGGTAGAACGGGCCATCTTTTCCAGAACCGATTTAGGAGTGAAGTGATAGAGAGTGACGTATACTTCCTTGAGGTTATACGATATATTCATCAAAATCCTCTAAAAGCAGGAATGGTAAAAAATATTGAAGATTATAAATGGAGTAGTTATAATGCGTATTTCGATACAGAAACCATATT
>DATMYU010000077.1:0-2189 GCA_035560775.1 Desulfosporosinus sp. | reverse complement strand
GTGATGTCACGGAATAACTGAAATTCAAAGCTTTGATTGAAAGTTAAGATCATTGGAGGAGGGAAAGATACAATGAAAGGTTTATACGACTCCTTTATGTATGCATCCAGGGCGCATGCCCAATGGGAGATCGAAACGTCTTTAGAGATTATTAAAAACAGAAAGAAACTACTGATACTGTTCATAATGGCTCTGCCACTACTTATACCGGCAATGGCCCATGCAGCGTCAACTCTTCCTTCTTTTATCGGCGGCAAAGCAGCCTTCGGTCCGTCCTTTTTTTCACCAGCAACTTTTTACGGCTCCATTGCAGTAGGTGTCATTGCAGGTCTTATTACAGGGTGTATCGGGGCAGGTGGAGGATTTGTCATTACTCCTGCGCTGATGAGTCTGGGAGTAAAGGGTATTTTGGCAGTTGGAACTGACATGTTTCACATCTTTGCTAAGGCGATCATGGGCACCACCCTACACAAGAAGATGGGTAACGTTCACGCGGGTCTTGCAATTGCCTTTTTAGTCGGTTCTGGACTGGGGGTCACAGGCGGTGGTACGATAAATCGTGCATTGTATAACTTTAACCCCATAATGAGCGATTTCGTAATAAGTTCTATATATGTGATTCTGTTGGGGTTCCTGGGCATCTTCTCACTGAGCGAGTATATTAGCAGTAGGAAAGGCGTTTCTAAGGGCGGAGGCGACGCTCACGGCGGACCAGAGGAAATAACAGCTCTAGGAGTTAAGTTGCAAGCCATTAACCTGGCTCCTATGATTAAATTTGATGAGAACGTAGTCCCTGGTGGGAGAAAGATTTCCGGTGTTTTTGTTGCATTATGCGGAGCTGTGACAGGTTTATTAGCCTCTATACTAGGTGTTGGTGGCGGTTTCGTTACCTTCCCAATGTTTGTATACGGACTGGGTATTTCCACCGCAACGACTGTGGGCACAGATATATTCCAAATTATCTTTACAGCTGGTTACGGTTCTATAGCGCAGTACGCTCTCTACGGTTATGTGTTCTACACCTTAGCCATGGGAATGCTGCTGGGTTCGTTGTTCGGCATCCAAATAGGCGCTATCACCACCAAGGTGGTCCCGGGCACGCAGATCAAGGCCTTCTACGCATTGGCGATATTGGCGGGTTTTGTCAATAGACTCTTTGCTCTGCCTGAAAAATTAACGCAGATGGGCTATATCACCCTATCCGCCTCTGCGGGCGCGTTAATTACCCAGATTGGGGTGTGGTTATTCTTTGGACTAGTTTCCTTCTTCGCCATCTGGATCATAGGCACATTTATCATTAATGTACCGAAGCTCCGGGCCCAATCAGCGGCAGATAATGATGTCAAGGTAACCGAAGGAGGTGTTACCCAATGAGTTTAGTTCGAAACAAAAAGACCTTTATCATCGGTTTGGTCATGATTTTAAGCTTTATGCTGTGCTACGTCGGAATGATGTCCCCCAACTTTGGTAACGGCAGGAATGGTTTGGAATATGCCGATGATATGTTTAACTCTTTGTCTAAGGGCTCAGCCTACTTCATTAAGGATGCTCAGAAAGTTGCTGATGGTCAAAAGGGCAAAAACATCAACCTCACCATTAAAGCTTCATCAGCTGCAGACGCTGTAAAATGGGGTAAATTGTACACTACAGCTGGTGCTACTGTGGAGGTCAAAGAATCTTCTGTAACCATCGACGGGGATTTTGGCAAAATTCTAGGCGCCGTCGTGGCTGACAGTGACTTCATGTATCACAATGATAGTAAATCAGTGGAATCAAAATATGGTTACGATGGCCGTGAAGCAACCAACAATTGGAATAACTCCTTAAAGAAAATTGACGCCGCATTGAAAGCGAAATCACAGTTTCAAGAAGAATTTGACTTGGTCAAAGTGCAGCAAAAGGCCCTTGAACCAGCATACAACTACTACGGAATTGAAATTAAGAAGGTCAGTGAAAATAAAGCCAGTCTCGCCTTCTTGCTCAGCTTCTACCTCCTATACACCGTGTGGTACGGCTTTGGACTCTTTTATCTGTTTGACGGCTTAGGTGTAACTGTTAGTAAATCGAAGAAAAAGGTAGCCTAAATTTAGGAATTAAATTCAGTTGTTTTTTCAAACTTAACCTTTTGATACAACTAGTGGCACGCAGGGGCTTCATTAGTTGCAGCAAAAGGTTAAATTATTCTATAT
>DATMYU010000076.1:0-10623 GCA_035560775.1 Desulfosporosinus sp. | reverse complement strand
GATTTAAGGATCCCCCTCGCCAAAAGGCTTGTTATAAGTCGCGTTTTCTATAGATAGATGAATGAGGAAGGCGGAAGGATCAGAAGATATGAGCAAAAAGACTAAACTCACAGCTTCCATTGGAGATCAGACATTTCGTTTGTTAACACTTTTGATGGCTATCAGTGTTTTGCTTCTCATGGCCTGGATGGGGTGGCAGATGTATAGCTCGGCGCAACCGAGTATCCAGAAGTTTGGCTTTAGCTTCATTACAGGTCGCGTTTGGGATCCAGTTAAAGAACAATTTGGAGCCCTTCCATTTATCTATGGGACACTAGTGACATCTCTTTTAGCCTTGCTCATTGCAACCCCGATCGGTCTCGGAGTGGCTATATTTCTTAATGAGATGGCTGCGTCAAAGGTTCGTGTCGTGGTTGCTTTTTTTGTAGAGATGCTCGCGGCGATCCCCAGCGTTGTCTACGGATTATGGGGGATTTTTGTCTTAGCCCCTTGGCTGAGACAAACTGTCGAACCCTTACTCGCCAAGTGGTTTGGATTTATTCCGCTGTTTCAAGGCACCCCGCTTGGCTTTGGTATGTTAGCGGGTGGCTTGATCTTGGCCGTTATGATCCTGCCAACCATCGCAGCAATATCTGGAGAAGTCATGGCTGCGGTGCCTAATGAACAGCGGGAAGCCGCCTTGGCCCTGGGAGCTACGAAGTGGGAAATGATTCGTATGGCGGTTCTTCCCTATGCCAAATCAGGGATTTTAGGTGGGATTATGCTTGGGTTAGGTCGCGCGCTCGGAGAAACGATGGCGGTAACCATGTTGATTGGCAATCGTCCGGATATTCTCCCTTCATTATTTGCTCCCGCTTATTCTATGGCTGCAGTGATTGCGAACGAATTTACAGAAGCGACGTCTGATCTTTATTTAAGTGCACTCGTTGAAATTGGTCTGATTTTGTTTGGTATTACTCTTATACTTAATTGTTTTGCTCGACTTCTGGTTTGGTCTGTAGCACGTGGTCCGAAGGGAGGAATCTCGTAATGAATGGTCGCCTGCGTAGATATCGCAATCTAATGATGATGGGTATTTTTATCTTAGCGACACTTGTTGCCTTGGTTCCACTATTCGGAGTTCTCGGCTACGTTGTTAAAAACGGCTTTAGTGCCTTGAACTTGGAATTTTTTATTAATTTGCCGAAGGCAATGGGTTTATCTGGGGGTGGGATGGCCAATGCGATCGTGGGGACATTAATTATGGTTTTGATCGCCAGTCTTATTGGAATTCCAGTTGGTATACTCGCGGCAATTTATTTGACAGAGTATGATCGAAATAGTTGGCTGAGTATTGGAGTTCGCTTTGCCACCGATGTCTTGACAGGAATTCCTTCGATTATTGTCGGTATTGTTATGTACACGGCAGTGGTCTTGAAAATGGGGCATTTTTCCGCCCTGGCAGGGGGGCTTTCTCTGGCCATCATTATGATTCCTCTTATTATCCGTTCGACAGAAGAAATGCTAAAACTTGTTTCTCACTCGATCAGAGAAGCGGGATACGCTCTAGGAATTTCTAAAAGGATAATTATTTTAAGAATCATATTACCGACTGCTGCGAAAGGCATTATTACAGGGGCCATGCTGGCAGTTGCTCGTGTTTCTGGGGAAACAGCCCCGCTTCTATTCACGGCTTTGGGAAACCAGTATTGGGCCCGTTCGCTGAACGAACCGATTGCCGCATTACCTGTTCAAATTTATCAGTATGCAACATCTCCCTATAAAGAGTGGCATCAACAAGCTTGGGCGGGTTCTTTAGTTTTAATTTCAATGGTAATTGTTTTGAATTTAATTGCGCGTTTGGCATTTCGGTCGCGAAGTAACTAGGGGGAGGTGGTTTTCCAATGGGTCAAAGTTTAAGTGTTCGACAACTTGAAGCATGGTATGGGTCTAATAAAACCCTTAAAGGCATAAACATGGAAATAGCTCCAAATCAAGTAACGGCGATCATCGGGCCTTCAGGGTGCGGTAAATCAACCTTCGTTCGTTGTATTAATCGCATGCATGAGACCTTACCTGGGACAAAAGTAAAAGGTGAAATCATTTTGGATGGCGAAAGTATTTATAATCAAGATCCCGTGGTGTTGCGTAAAACGGTCGGCATGGTATTTCAGAAGGCAAATCCGTTTCCCTCCATGAGCATTTATGAAAATGTTGTGGCCGGGTTAAGACTAAATGGGATGAAAAGTAAGCAAAAGTTACAAGCAAGTGCAGAGAAAAGTCTACGTATGGCAGCGTTGTGGGATGAAGTGAAAGATCGTTTGAATTATTCTGGAATGAGCTTGTCAGGTGGACAGCAACAGCGTCTATGCATTGCTAGGGCACTAGCGGTAGAACCGTCAGTACTGCTCATGGATGAACCAGCTTCTGCCTTGGACCCTATCGCAACCACGCATATTGAAGAATTAATCAGACAGCTGAAAGAAAATTATACAATTCTCATTGTGACACATAATATGCAACAGGCTGCCCGGATAGCAGATTCGACGGCGTTCTTTCTAAATGGAGAACTGGTAGAGCATGGGCCAACATCGGAAATTTTCACGAATCCGAATGATAAACGAACGGAAGATTATATTACAGGCCGTTTCGGATAAATGGAGGAGGAGAATCAATGCGTCAGTCACTCAATGAAGGACAGCTGAGATTGACTAATTTACTTAAAGACATGGGTCAAGAAGTCGAAAGGATATTAAAAGGGTGTATGCAAGTCCTGATAACCCTTGACCGGACTCAAGCAGAATATTGGATAGCAGAGGATCAATTGGTTAATAATTTTGAGCGTCAGGTGGATGATGCGTGTGTGCGTTTGATCGCAACTCAGCAGCCCGTTGCTAAGGATTTACGAAAGATCATTTCGGCGATGAAAATATCGACAGATCTTGAGCGGATGGCCGATTTGGCAATTGGCATTGCTAAGGTGGCGCGGAGAATTGAGGGACCTCTCTGTAAACCGCTTATTGATATTCCTTTGATGGCTGAAAAGGCACTTGAAATGATGCGTCAGGGACTTGAAGCCTATAGTAACGAAGATATGGAACTCGCACATCATCTGGCAGTGCAAGATGATGCAGTAGATCATCTATATAATCAAGTAGTGCGTGATCTTTTGGTAATCATGACTCAAGCACCGGAATACCTAGACCAAGGGATGCACTTGACTTTTGTAGGCCGCTATCTCGAACGTTTTGCTGACCATGCAACAAATATCGGAGAAAATGTGATATATATTGCGACAGCCGAACGGCAAGATCTTAACAAATAGATGAACTAATAGAGATGAACTTGAGGATAGCTTGAAGCTATCCTTTTTACACGATCAGTAGGGAGCACGATACATCGTGTCCATTTACGTCGACCTTTTGTTGTAATAATTGGGTAAGTTGTTCCAGCACTGGGGGGCACAATACATCGTGCCCCCTACAAGGTTTCTCGAATGTTGTTTTAATTTTTTTTGACCTTGTGCAAGCGTTGGTTTATACTAGAAAGATAGAGCAATGATATGAGGTGTAACGTTGACAAAAAAAGTTGCGGTTGTCACTTTAGGGTGTCCTAAGAATCAAGTAGACAGCGAAGTAATGTCGGGATTACTTGCTCAAGAATATATATTCACAGAAAACCCCGAAGAGGCAGATATTATTGTAGTGAATACCTGTACATTTATACAATCGGCAAAGGAAGAATCGATTGAGACTATTTTTGAGATGTCTCGTTTTAAGGAATCCGGTTCTTGCCAGACTTTAATTGCAACGGGGTGCTTGGCGCAACGGTACGGGTCGGAATTAATGCAGGATATACCTGAATTAGATGGTGTACTTGGCACTGGCAATATTGATGAAATCACGAAGCTAGCTCAAGCGGCTGAGGGCACGCGAACGACTCTTATTAAAGCCGGCGCACCAGATTTTCTTCATAATGCATTAATGCCTCGTAAACGATCCACTCCCGATTATTCAGCCTATGTAAAGGTTGCAGAGGGTTGCGATAACTACTGTACTTACTGTGTCATTCCGTATGTGCGCGGACATTTTCGTAGCCGCCCGGAGGAATCAGTGATACAGGAAGTTCAGGAAATGGCTGCTCAAGGGGTTAAGGAAATTATTGTTATTGCCCAGGATACGACGCGCTACGGATTCGACCTTAAAGGAGAACTTCAGCTTCCCCAACTGATTAGGGCGCTCGCTCAAATTGAGGGTATTGAATGGATTCGGTTAATGTATTGTTATCCTGACCGTTTCACGGATGAACTGATAGAAACCATGCGTCAGGAACCGAAAGTTTGCAGGTATATTGATTTACCGCTGCAACATGCGGACAATAAGATTCTTAAAGAAATGAATCGACGTGGTACAATAGAGGAGGCTGAAACGCTCATTGGCAAATTGCGTAGCGCTATGCCAGATATCACCCTGCGCACGACCCTGATTACGGGTTTCCCGGGAGAAACAGAACAGGAATTTCAAACGATGGTTGATTTTGTAAAGCGCGTACAATTTGATCGCTTAGGGGTGTTCTCTTATTCCCAGGAGGAGAATACGCCAGCTGGCCAAAGAGAAGATCAAGTGTTACCAGACATACGTGAACAGCGCAGAGAACAGATTATGCAGATTCAACAGGACATTTCTTCGACTAGGCAACAACGTTGGGTTGGACGGGTCGCCACGGCGATACTTGAGCAGAAACTAACGGACGGGCGATGGATGGGCCGAACCGAAGGAGACGCTCCCGAAATCGATGGACAGGTCTATATTACAGGTGCTCAAACCTCACTTCATGTAGGCGACATGATTAAAGTTCGCGTCCTTGAGGCGGATAGTTACGATTTAATAGGAGAGGTTGTTTCGTGAATTTACCTAATCGTTTAACTCTAGCACGGATTGTATTAATTCCTGTATTTATGACCTTTTTACTTCTCAAAGTACCTAAAGGTTATGCAATTTTTCCACATCAAGACATGGTTGCTGCAGTGATCTTTATTTTAGCCTCCGCCACAGATGGGCTGGATGGATATATCGCTCGCAAGCGCCACCAGGTTACAAACTTAGGTAAATTCATGGACCCACTAGCTGATAAACTCCTGGTTTCCGCTGCCCTGATCTCATTAGTTGAGCTTGGAGAGGTGACTGCTTGGGTTGCCTGGATTATCTTAGCAAGGGAATTTGCAGTGACGGGGCTCCGAGCCATTGCAGCTGTTGATGGGGTTGTGATTAGCGCCAGTAAACTCGGTAAAATTAAGACGATTGCTCAAGTTGTTGCGATTACTGCAATATTGCTGCATGATTGGCCTCTTTCGATCATTGGCATCCACATTGGGCAACCCCTTTTATACATTGCGTTGATTTTCACTGTTATTTCCGGTCTTGATTATTTGCGTAAAGCTCGCAAATTACTGCGTAAAATAGGTTAGCATTGTGTTAATTGGCAGATGGTTTAGTGTGGCGAAAAATTGACGGGTAAGGACACGGTTTAGCGTGCCCTTACCTGTCAATTTGTTTATTTTTTCTATTTATGGATGTAAGATCTTCCCTGAAAACAACGCATCCTATGTTATAATGTCGATATAGTGTGAAATGTAACAAACGGAGGAAAATGCGATGACAAAACAGCGAATACTACTGATAAGTCTTGTTGGTCTCCTTATATTTGGCTTGTTATTAGGAGGCAAGATCGTCTATCAGAAAAAATGGGTTGATGTTGCTACCTTGAGTCAAAGTCAGCAAATTCCAGGAGTCGTTTCCGCTAAAACCATTACAATAAATAGCAAAAAAGAGATGGTTGTGCTTACTAAGAATATGACCAACCTCCGTGAAGCAAGCCTTGCCTTAGAAAAATTAGCGGGTGAGTTACCGATTCGCTACCTTGACCGAAATAATGATACTCTTAATAAACTATTTGGACAAATGCAGTTTGCCTTACAAGAAGGAATTGCGCGTGGGAATTTCACAGAGATGGCACAAAACGTTAGATCGCAGGCTGAAAAATCAGGAGTACAGCTTGAACTAGAAATGGACAATGATGCAATTTACGTGCTCATGAATCTTGGGGATGCTCAACTGATCGAAGTGATCGAACGGCATGGACAAGTGAAATTTTTACCAAGTAAAAAACAATAGGGTTATCAACAGAAGGGAGAGAAAACATGAAATTTGATATCTTTTTGGGCTTGGGGGCAGGTATCTTTGCCTTTCTACTGGTCATGGGATATAATATATTACCCATTGGGTTGCTTATTGTGGGAGCCTATTTTATCTGGAGATTTGTTATTTCACGTCAGGTATTAAAAAACGGCAATGGGGTGTCGATCGCTACTACAGCGATTGATTTTGATGACATCGGGGGACAAAGTGTCGCTAAAAGGGAACTTCAGGAAGCTTTGGACTTTTTGTTGTACTCTGATCGGATGAAAGCCTTAGGGATTCGGCCTTTAAAAGGAATATTATTGTCCGGGCCGACAGGAACGGGTAAAACGTTATTAGCCAAAGCCGCAGCTAGATATACCAATTCGGCTTTCCTATCGGTCTCTGGAAGTGAATTTGTAGAGATGTATGCTGGTGTGGGAGCAGAACGGGTACGGGGATTGTTTCGAAGAGCACGAGAAATGGTACGCAAAGAGAAGAAAACGAGTGCAATTATTTTCATTGATGAAATGGATATTTTAGGAGCGAAGCGCGGAAGTAACGTCTCACACCATGAGTATGACCAAACTCTTAATCAGCTTTTAGTTGAAATGGACGGGTTGAAAGCTGAGCAAGGAGCTCATATTTTAGTGATGGCTGCAACCAATCGCCCGGAAGCCTTAGATGCAGCTCTACTCCGCCCGGGGCGTTTTGACCGTCAAGTTAAAGTTGATCTTCCTGATAAGGAAGGGCGTGTTGCTATTTTGAAAATCCACACAAAAAGTAAGCCTTTAGCTCAAGACGTTAATTTGGAAGAAATCGCCCACGAAACCTTCGGATTCTCAGGAGCTCATTTGGAGAGTGTAACAAATGAAGCTGCAATTTTTGCTTTGCGTGAGATGGCCAATGAGATCACTGAACAGCATTTACATGAAGCAGTTGAAAAAGTGATGTTGGGAGAAAAACTTGATCGGAAACCAACGGTAGAAGAATTACGGCGTGTTGCTGTCCATGAGAGTGGACATGCCATGCTTGCGGAAACGGTTCGGCCAAACTCGGTTTCTCAGATTTCCATTCGTTCACGGGGAAACGCTTTGGGATATGTTCGTCATTACCCTAAGGACGATTTATATCTTTATACGCAGGTCATGCTGGAAGAGCAGATTATGGTGACTTTAGCAGGGGCACTTGCGGAAGAGCAAATTCTTGGCACGCGGAGTACCGGTGCTATGGGTGATTATGAACAAGCGCTTAACCTAGTTGAAAAGATGCTACTCGCGGGAATGTCCTCCTTGGGAGTTACGGATGTTTCCCTCTTGAGTGCCGAACAGCGCCAACCTGTAACGAGAGACATATTAGCAGATCTTGAAGAACGAACGATGAAGATTATTGAGAAGAACAAGCCTGCGTTAATGCGAATTACAGAGATTCTTGAAGCCGAGGAAAGCTTGAGTGGCGAAACTTTGCGAGCCCACTTACAAAATACAGCTTAAAAGGGGCACGATGTACCTTATCCTCTACCGTCGTAGGGGCACGATGTATCGTGCCTCTTTTCGTCGTTGTTATATTAATGATATCATTTGTTCCACCACAAGGGCACGAAGCATAAGTGGCCCTACTTTTATAGAAATGAAGGATAATCTTGGGTAAGATTAGAAATAACTAATCAAGAGTGTCAAGTTCTAAAATTTGCGCTGAATATAGGAGAGTGATAAAATATATGAAAGCTGAAATTGTGGCGACTGGAACTGAATTGTTACTTGGAGAAACCCTCAATACGAGTGCTCACTATTTGACCGGAAAACTGTCCTCTATGGGCATTGAAGTGGACTATCATACGACAGTCGGTGACAATCCTGAACGTTTAGAGCAGGTTTTACGTCAGGCGATTGGGCGAGCGGATCTCCTCGTTACAACAGGGGGATTAGGTCCGACGGTGGATGACTTAACGAAGGAACTTGTTGCTAAAGTCTTGGATTTAAAAATGGAATTGGATGACTTGAGTTTAGAGCAACTTAAAAAGTTCTTTGCCCTTCGGAAAGCTCCAATGCCTAGGAACAATGAGAAACAAGTCTATTTTCCCAAGGGCTCAAAAATCCTGCCTAATCCTATCGGGACAGCTCCTGGTGCCATTATCGAAAAAAACGGTAAAACCGTTATTATATTACCAGGTCCTCCGTATGAAATGCGACCAATGTTCGATACTTATGTTTGGCCAGTGTTAAAACAGATCATTGGACCGCATGCTGAACGGATGAATGAACGCGTTCTGAAAGTATTTGGCATGGGAGAATCGGCAATTGAGGAAGTACTCGGTGACTTGATGAGTCTTCCGAACATTACCATGGCCTTACTGGCCAAACGAGCTGAGATGCATGTCCGTTTAGTGGCGAGAAGCACGGAAACGACGTCAGCAGAAGCTGAAATTTTTTTAGATCGCGCTGAAGAAGAAATTCGTCGACGTTTAGGAGACAAAGTATTTGGCCGCGATCAGGAAACCATGATAGGTATTGTCGGAACAAGGTTGAAAAATAAACACCTAACCCTTGCAACGGCAGAATCGTGTACAGGAGGCTTGCTTGGTGCAGCTCTCACTCAGGAACCGGGAAGCTCTGAATTTTATTTGGGTGGAGTTGTGAGTTATTCTAACTCCGTAAAACATAAGATTCTGGGGGTAAGTGAGGAAAGTCTTCAGAAGTTTGGTGCAGTGAGTGAAGAGGTCGCGAAGGAAATGGCAGAAGGAGTCCGTTCTAAAATTGGCTCAGATCTGGCCATTTCAACTACGGGAATAGCGGGGCCAGATGGAGGTAGTGAGCAAAAACCTGTGGGCCTTGTATATATTGGATTAGCAACGCCTGAGGCTGTTCATGCCAAAAAATTTCAGTTTTATGGAGAACGCGAGTCAGTTCGCCAACTGACCGTTCAAGCGGCCCTTAATGAGGTACGGCAGTATATGTCAAACAACGAAAGGAGACTATAACTAGGTTATGGTTGAACGTTTACAAGCATTTGGAGATATTTTGTTGAGTAAGCAGCTCTTACAGTCTTTGTCTGAAATGGGGTTTGAAGAACCTTCCCCGATTCAAAAAGAAGCAATACCCTTGGCTCTTGAAGAGGTTGATATAATCGGTCAGGCTCAGACCGGGACCGGTAAAACCGCCGCTTTTGCAATTCCAATTGCAGAAAAGGTTAATCCGAAATTTTTAGCGGTACAAGCGCTTATTGTAACCCCGACACGTGAACTCGCGATACAGGTTGCCGAAGAAATTGCCAGAATTGGAAAGTATCGACATGTAAAACCGCTGCCAATTTACGGAGGGCAGCCTATTGATCGTCAGATTCGCGCCTTGCGCATGGGATATCAGGTGGTCGTGGGGACCCCGGGTCGATTGTTAGACCATTTAAATCGCGGTACACTTCGTTTGCAGCATGTAAAAATGGTGGTCCTTGATGAAGCAGATGAAATGCTAGATATGGGCTTTATAGAAGATATTGAGAGTATTTTAAAGGATGTCCCCACTGAAGGGCGACAAGTTATGCTATTCTCCGCAACAATGCCGCAGGGAATCCGCAAATTGGCTCAAACCTATATGAATAATCCCCGTGCTGTAACGGTTAGTCGGGACGAGTTAACGGTTCCGCTGATTGAGCAGGTATTTTACGAGGCTAGGGAAAGTATTAAGGTTGATGCTTTGTGCAGAATTATTGATATAGAGGATATCGGCCAGGGGATAATTTTTTGCCGGACAAAACGTGGTGTGGATGAGCTGGTGGTGGCTCTTGAAGCTCGGGGGTATTTTGCCGATGGACTGCATGGGGATTTGAGCCAACAGCAGCGTGATCGAGTGATGAAACGTTTTAGGGACGGGAAGTCAGAGCTATTAGTTGCAACGGATGTTGCAGCAAGGGGCTTAGATATTAATAATGTCACCCATGTCATTAACTTCGATATCCCTCAGGATCCGGTATCTTATGTGCATCGGATAGGGCGAACCGGGCGGGTCGGACGTAAAGGACAGGCTATAACCTTAATTTCTCCTAAGGAATATCGTCAACTTCGTTTGATTGAGAATTTAATTAAGACGAGAATTAGGCGGCAAGAACTTCCCTCACTTGCCGATATAAGTGAGCGTCAAGCTGAGAATCTTAAAAACCAACTTATTAAACTGATTCAAAGTAATCGTTTAGGAAATTATCGTGCGATCGTAGGAGACTTGTTCGAGGAATATGATTCCGTGGATGTGGCAGCTGCTGCCTTAAAGTTCGCAGTTGAGGGAGCCAATATCGAAGAACGTGTCGATGGCAAAGAGTTAGATGATATTCATTTTGGAAACACTGGAGCCACGGCGGGTATGGTGCGTCTTTTTGTAAATATTGGTAGGATACAACAAATCCGTCCTCAGGATGTGATCCGTTGGATTGCAGATGAAAGCGGAATTTCAGGAAATATTATTGGAATGATTAATAT